>CAZCLS010000180.1:1435-7734 GCA_964499565.1 uncultured bacterium | reverse complement strand
GCTGCTGTTAGGCTGTGACATGACAAAGATGGATGAATTTACGTTGAGTCTGTTGTCCAATGATGAAGTGCTGGATATTGACCAGGATCCGTTGGGCGACCAGGCGGCTCAGGTTAAGGTTGATGGTTCGCGTGAAGTCTGGGCTAAGAAGATGGAAGACGGGTCACTGGCGGTGGGCTTGTTCAACACGGGATTGTTTCCGGCAAAGGTAACAGCCACGTTCAGTGAGCTGGGCCTGAAAGGAACGCATAGGATACGTGACGTGTGGCGGCAGAAGGAGCTGGGGACGTTTGCGGACGAATTCCAAACTGACGTGCCGCGGCATGGCGTAGTGCTGGTACGGCTGTGGCCGGAGAAGTAATGGCGGGAGTGGTCAGGGTTCAGGGTTCAGGAATTGGAGTAATGGAGTGGTGGTGTAGGGGCGGACCCATGTGTCCGCCTTCCTGCGAAAGGTCCAAACTAGTATGATTAGTATTTCGTGTATAGCCGGTTGTTTAGTATTGGGTTGTATCGCATCGGAGAATGCCCTTGCTAAACAAGTGAAAACAATGACAGCCGATACCATTGTCGTGTATGATTCGGAGGGCAGTAGAATCAGCAGTTTGAAGCAACGGGGAGACCGTTTTAGCACCGAGTTTATTCAGCCCGGCAAAGCGCTGGGAAATCTGTTAGTACGGTATCGCGGCGGAACAGGCAGTTGGCAGGTCCTGGAAGCGGATACTGCCGGGATCTTATCTAAAGAGATAGTCGCGCAGAGCAGTTTTAATTTTGTTGGAGGAGCACTGAGCTGGCGGATTGATGTGAAGAATTGTTCAACGGAGCAGCTTGAAATCGGTGACCTTGCGATTCCGCTGCCGATGAACAGAGTGTATACCCCCGATCCCGAAGAAACATTTACGCGACGAATATTCCGGCACAGTTTTGTTTCCGGGCATGGCTCGTTTCTGTTCTGGCTGCCGGTTGGCGGGGAAGGGTCGTTCCTGGTCATGCTGCCGGAAACGAACACAGCCCTGGAATATTTCACTGCTGTAGGGCATGATTATGCCTGGGGCAAAGGCGATTATACCGTATTTATTCATTCGAAGGCGTCAGGTGAAGAAACATCCGGCACCTGGCGTCAAGCGCATACCAGCCTGGTTCTGAAGCCGGGAGAAGAGCAGACGTATGGATTCAGGTTTTACTGGGCGGACTCATTTGCGGGAGTGCGCGATGCAGTGTATGAGCATGGCGGTTGTGATGTGCAGATAGTGCCGGGCATGGTTGTACCGGAAAAGCAGCCGGTAAAAATAGCCTTACGCACGAAACAGCCTATTACGTTGATTGGGCCCGAGCATCCAGCGGAGACGCAGATTGCCGAATGTGATGTACACGATACAACCAACCGTATTTATACCATAATTTTCTCCCGGCCGGGAGAAAATACGTTGACAGTGAGCTTTGGCCGCGACCGGGCGATGACACTTGAATTTTTTATCACGCAGCCGGTAGAAACACTGATCAAAAAGCGAGCGGCGTTTATCACCGGTAAGCAGCAACATCGCGATCCATCAAAATGGTATGACGGCCTGTTCAGCCTGTGGGATGTGCGTCTGCCGGACGGCAAACAGCTCCTGGGTCCGGATAATCCTGGCGGGCAGCATCCGTATGCCGTCAGCGGTTCGGATGATCCGTCCAACGGCAAGTGCATGTACCTTTCGGAAAAGAACGTGGTTTATCCTGAAAAAAATGAAATTGCGGCTCTGGAATATTTCATTGAGCATTTTGTATGGGGCAAGCACCAGAGGACAGATAGAGAAAAACCGTATCCTTATGGCATTTACGGCAGTGACAGCTGGCAGGCCAACCGGTTTGCCACGCGCGATCCGCTGACTAACGGCGTCAGCCGCCCGGGCGGACCCGGCCAGTGCCGGATGTGGCGGACGTTTGATTATACTACCTATTTCGCGTTATATTACAACATGTACTTGATAGCGAAACTGAATTCGCATCTGGTGAAGTATTTGGATGCGGACAGCTATCTTGAGAGGGCATATGGAACAGCCCGGGCATACTTTGCCGTGCCGTACTCTATTCACATGGAAGGCGGCTGGTCATTTAGGGGCTGGCCGGACTGGGCTTATACGTTAGGAAATTTTCATGAGAAATATTTATTAGCGCTGATCGCCGCACTGGAAAAGGAAGGAAAACAGGATAAGGCCGACTGGCTTCGCAGCGAATGGGAGAAGAAAGTCAAATATTTTATATATGACGACCGGTATCCCTGGGTATCGGAGATGCCGGTTGATTCGACCGCGTATGAGTCGACGTATGCCATAGCGAAATACGCGCTGACACACGGACTGAAAGCGGACACGAATTTATGGTACGACAAAAACCGTGAGAAATGGTATTCACATTCTGAGATCAAACCTGAGAAGCACCGTGAGTTCTTGCGCCGGCAGTTGCTGGCGAACCTGACTTGCCGCGGCTGGCTGACCCCGGCTTACTATTTACTGGGCAGCGATTTCAGGGCATCGGGCAGCAGCGGCTATACGCTCAGTTACATGTCACAGATGGGCGGCTGGTCGATTCTTGACCAGGGAATATACTTTGAAGAAGAACCGGCCGATCTTATCAGGCTGGGTTCGGCTTCAATGCTCAGTTCCTGGGCGTTAGTCAATGCCGGCCGGCCGGAAAGCGGGTACGGATACTGGTATCCGGGCCAACAGCATGACGGCGCGGCGTGCTGGGGATTTCTACCGCAGAAGTCGGGCAATGAATGGAATCCTGCCTGTCAGAATATTCCGCGCGGCCCCTGGCCGGTGGACGGAGAGATCGATCACGGACTGACGGCAGGGATAGAAGCCGCGTGCACGGTAGTGTATGACGACCCGTTATTCGGCATGACAGCAGTATGCGGAGAAGTGGACAATAAAACCGACAGATGGGAAATACTGCCGAATGATGGAGTCCGGCAGCGATTGCATGTTATTTCTGACACTACCCGGCTGCATATAGCGATGGATGCCGATGGCTTCAAGCGTGGTACGGCGATCGTGATCGGTAAGGACTTTTCGCGAATAAGTTTTATTCTTGAAAACCGGATTGGACGGGAACATGCGGTAACGCTGACATTGGCTGGATTGCCGCAGGGAGAGTATTCTGTTTGTGCGGGAGAAACGAAGGTAGACACGTTTGATGTGGTTGGCGGAGAGGAGGCGAGATGTGTGATACCGATGGAAAAACAGATGGAGGTGGGAGTGATTGTTTTGAGGAATAATCGCCACACGAAGTGATACATTACCGTGGGTACAGAAATGGTGCTATCCCCGGGCCGGCCTCAGCGAGACCGGCTACAGACGGAACGTGCTGGCCTGCTCACGACTCACAACTCACAACTCACAATTATACCGCCCTCGGCCAACGGTCATTCGCCCGGGCTTCTTGATGCAATTCTATTTTTATGCTACTATCTCTAGATTATGAACGTTTGGAAGATTGGCAGCTTTTTTATTCTCATCGGCGCGGTAATAGTGATAGCCTGCACTACGCCGGTCTATCAGTATTCCATCCAACGCTGGCCGGCCGATCCGTACCGTGCTGTTGTTCTGTACCGCGGGGCGCTGACCGACGCAGACACAGCTCTGCTGCGGACGATTGAAAGCACGGTTACTTCCTTCCAGCCGCCGGCAAATCTTGTTATTCAAACTGTTAATGTGGATGAACAACTTCCACGGGAATTGGCGGGATTGTCCGGAATCGCGTCCACCGGTGTGCTGCCCCTGGTCGTGCTGCAGTATCCACGGGAGATTCAAAATGGCAGATCGGTATGGAACGGGCCGTTAACCAGTAATGCAGTGCAGTCATTAGTGCTATCACCTGCCCGCGAGCGCGTAGCTGCCGGGTTATTGCAGGGCTGCAGCGGTATGTGGCTGTTTGTAGAATCGGGCGACAGACAGAAAGACACAGCCGCGTTAAAGCAGTTTGAATCGATGCAGCTTGCGCCAGTGATCATTAGCCGTACCGATCCGCGGGAAACGATAACCCTCGCCATGCTGATGCACAGCGAACCCGATTTGTTTGACTACAAAAATGAACCGATGGCTTTTCCGGTATACGGCCGGGGCCGGGTGCTGTATTCATTAGTCGGGCGGGGAATCATAGCAGATAATATCAATGCCGCCCGGCGTTTTCTGGAAGGTCCGTGCGCCTGTGAAATAAAGATACAGAATCCGGGCACGGACCTGTTGATTGGAGCAAACTGGGAGGAAGCGTTCAGACTGTTTCCTGAAATAGACGATGATCCGGTACCGCCGCTCAGTGGAGTGTTTGTGGGTGCTGAGTCGACAGGAACACTGCAGGCAACCAGCATAAGCGCGACGCCGGCCGGGCTGCCTGAACCGCTGCCGGTTCCGGCGCCCTGGATACCTCTCTCGAGCATACTGTTCGGCACGGGAGCCGTCTTGACGATTTTTATTATCACAGCAAGTGCGGTAGTGATCATCCGCTCGCGTGGAAACAGGTAACAGGACAATGAGGATAGGAACATTAGCGCTGCGTGAAATTCTATACAGGTGGAAGTCTGTAGCCGCTGGTATTGCGGCAGTCGCGTTGGCGACGGGAGTATTAGCCGGAACATTGAATCTGCTTAAGACATATGATACGTGCCGGAGCAGGACGATAGCGGAAATGAAAGCAGAGCTTGACCAGCGTGTGACAGCATTGAATGAAGACATTCGTTCTGCCATGAACAGCCTGGGATTCAATCTGGTCATTATTCCGGCCGGTCAGAATCTGGGGGATTATTATGCTGAGGATTACGCGCAGACGCTTATGCCGGAAGAGTACCTGGACCGTCTGGCACGGGCGGATCTTGATACGATATCCCATCTGCTGCCGCGCCTGCGCTGGCGTGTCCGATGGCCGGAAACGAAATGGACCGTTAGTATAGTTGGTGGCGCGCAGCAGGCATCAACATTTAATGGCACGACGGGAGACCCGGCATTCGCATCTGTTCCGGGCGGTTGTGCCGAACTAGGATATGAAATACACCGTGCCCTCGGGTATACAACCGGGCAGACGGTACGGATCATGGGAACCGACTTCCGCGTGAGCGGCTGCATCGGAGAGCGGGGCACAAAAGATGACATTACAATCTGGCTCAATCTGCGAAACGCGCAGGAACTGCTTGGTAAACCAGGCCAGATCAATGAAATTCTGGCATTGGAGACGGAACGCGCCTGGACGAATTTCAACCTGGTACGTGCAGAGATCGGGGCGATTCTGCCGGATACGCAGGTGATAGAATATGGAGAAACACTGGCGGCAATGATAGCCGCTCGTACGCAGACCGTTATGCGGGGAGAGGTGGCAATTGCGCTTGAAGAAGGTACCACCGCGGCCCGGCAGCGAAGTATGAAAGCATTCGCCTTGGTGCTGGTGCCGATCGTGATAATGGTATGCGGAGTCTGGCTGATAATGGTGATGCTTGACAATGTGCGGAGCAGGAGACAGGAGATCGGGATTTTATCCGCAGTCGGTTATCGCCTGCCGCAGATTATGGGTTTGTTCATGCTGCGGGCAGTACCGGCAGGAATACTGGGCGGGGTGCTCGGTTTTGCCTTTTCGGGAATAACGGGATCGTATTCCCTGGAATTGTTTGGCATAGCAGTGGGCACGGCCTGCCTGATAGCTTTTCTGGCAACGGCATTACCGGCTGTATATACCGTGCTGGTGAATCCCGCGGATATACTGAGAAATTGATGAACAAAGGGAGTAGTGGAGTAATGTTCAATAATCCGAACCCTGAACCCCGAACCCCGAACCCTTGAAATGACACTCTGGCATATACTGCGTAAAGAAATGACTGCCCGGCTCGGAGCGACTCTGAGCAGCGTGTGCGCTGTCGTTGTGGCGACCGGGACGGTAGTCGGCGCGTTAACCATGCTGTCTCTGTATGACTCGGCCACGGCGGTAATCATAGCCGATAAGCAGAAAGATGTTGAACAGACTATGGCGGCGTTGGGGGAGGATATGCGCAAGGCGATGCTGAAGCTGACATTCAACCTGGTGATCCTGCCTGCCGGCCAGGACATACAGGAATGGCACACAAAAGATTACGCGACACGTTACATGCCCGAGTCATATGTAGAAACGCTGGCTGATTCAGGCATAATAACCGTGCGGCATTTTCTGCCGAGTTTGCAGGAAAAGGTGCGCTGGCCCGAAACCGGGCGAACAATTATCCTGGTCGGTACGCGCGGAGAAGTGCCCAATCTGCATAAAAACCCGGTAAAACCAATGGTCCAGCCGGTACCACC
>CAZCLS010000180.1:0-1335 GCA_964499565.1 uncultured bacterium | reverse complement strand
TGCGGGTTGAAGAAGAAGCGAAAGCGATGCTGCAGCGTGAAAAAAATAACCGGCTGATACTCAGGGCGGAGTATGAGCGTTTTACAATACTGTTAATCCCGCTGATTATCGGTGTCTGTGTTGTATGGCTGGCAATGTCAGGTTTCAGGAATGTGCGCTGCCGCGTCGCGGAAATCAGCATTTTCCAGGCGATAGGATTTCGCATCCGGCATATCATGGCGCTTTTCCTGGGAAAATCATGTGTGATCGGACTTGCCGGCGGTCTGACTGGATTAGTCGCGGGAATTATTGCCGGTGCGGTTTTTGAGCGAATGCTGGATCATTCCTCTCCGGTCATGTCATCAGTATGTGCCGTGCCGAGCATACCGGTACTGGCAAGCGCGCTGGCGGGGGCAGTAGCACTATCACTGCTTGCCGGATGGCTGCCGGCACTGACGGCGGTATATACCGACCCGGCCCGTATTCTGAGCAGGGAACACGTAGAGCGTGAAGGGATGTGAGATGGGACGGTGCAAGGGGTGAAGATAACGATAGATGCATGCAGGGAGAATAAAGCGGGGTGGTCCCCTTCGTTCTTGCGGGGGACTGACTACCCGCTGGATTTTATGCAGGCAGATTTTGATCAAACTCATTCACCAGAGAGGCAAGCTCACTGGGGTCTTACAAGATTAAGATGTATGTAAAAAACGGATAAGAAGGCGGAAACGATGATAAGATTGACAGACATCGGTAAAATGTATATCGGACCGGAGGGACCGGTGACCGTATTACATAAATTCTCACTGACTGTTGCGGCGGAAGAGCTGGTTGCTGTGCAAGGCCCGAGTGGCAGCGGCAAAACGACTCTGCTGCTGATAGCGGGTGGATTGCTGCGGCCGGACACGGGCAGTGTGACAATTGCCGGGCAGGCAGTATACGAACGTTCAGCGAATGACAGAGCTGTTTTACGGTCGGAGAAGATAGGCTTTGTGTTTCAGCAATTCTATCTTATTCCCTATTTAACGGTGCTGGAGAATGTACTGGCGCCGTCGGTAGCGCGGCCGGCACCCGGGGTTCGCGAGCGGGCCCGGGAATTGATCCGGCATTTCCGGCTAGACCACCGCGAAAAACATGTACCGTTTCAACTCAGTGTCGGTGAGTGCCAGCGCGTGGCATTAGCGCGCGCTCTGCTGAACGATCCGTCAGTTGTTTTAGCGGATGAACCGACCGGCAACCTGGACGAGGAGAACGGCCATATTATTCTGCAGTACCTGGCTGAGTTCGCCAAACAGGGCCGGGCTGTTCTGATAGTAACCCACGACTCCCAGGTGTTCGAATACACCCACCGGAAAGTTA
>CAZCLS010000179.1:0-7743 GCA_964499565.1 uncultured bacterium | reverse complement strand
CCATACCGCAACCGGTATCCGAGACAGAGAGAAGTATGTATCTGCCCGGGGAAAGATCGGCATACGATTTACAATAGGTATCATCGAGAATAACAGCCTGCGTTTCGATCAACACGGAACCGCCATGAGGCATAGCATCGCGGGCATTGATAACAAGGTTAATGATAACCTGCTCGATCTGGGTGGCATCGGCATTGATCGAACCATCGGCAGCGGGTTGAATGACCAGGTTAATATCTTCGCGCACGAGGCGGGATAAGAGGCTTGAAATATTTTGGATAATGGAATCAATGGAAATAATGCGGGCTTCAAAAACCTGTTTGCGGCTGAAGGCCAGAAGCTGGCGGGTAAGGTTTGAAGCACGGAAGCCGGCTTTGCGGATATCGCGGACGATGTCCGTGTCTTCACCGTCATCATGCATGGATTCGAGCAGCAGGTCGGCGCCGCCGATAATTGTTGTAAGAATATTATTAAAATCATGGGCTATACCGCCGGCCATCCGGCCGACCGCTTCCATTTTCTGGGACTGCTGCAGTTGTGTTTTCAGCTTCACGCTTTCAGTAATATCGATGCCGGTTGCTATGATATATTCGATAGTCCCGTCAGCGGTGGTAAGCATCGTATTAGACCAATCGATCAGGCGGCGCTGACCATCTTTCGTGAGCCAGTTATTTTCGCAACGGTTAGCGGATGCGCCGGCAGTGAGTTCCAAAAATATTTTTTCCACACGTCCACATTCTTCGGGAATGAGCAGAAAATCCCAGATCAGCTTTCCCTTGATTTCGGAAAAAGAGTAGCCGGTACATTTTTCGCAGGCGTGATTGAACATGACAATCCGTCCGGCGGTATCGAGAACGACAACGAGCGATTCGACGGTATTGAAAATAGCGGCGGTAAAATCGCGTTCTTTTCGCAAGGCCTGCACAATCATTTTATGTTCGGAGATATCGCGGACGATGGCAAGGGAACGTAATTTTTCATCTATGGCAATACTCTTAATACTTACCTCGGTATCGAAGAGAGAGCCGTCAGAATAGGTATGCTGCCATTCAAAGACCTGCGGATTGCCGTCTGAAACAGCGGAGAGTATGCGTGCGGCTTTATCGCCCGAGCCGACACCGTCCGGCTGCTGAGAAGGAGAGAAGTCTTCGGGACACTTGCCGAGAATATGGTCGCGCGGATACCCCAACAAATCAGCTGCCTTATCATTGCAATCAATGAAAGTACCGTTTTCGAGAACGAAGATGGCATCATTAGCGAACTCGAACAGTGAGCGGTAGCGTTCCTCGCTGGCTTTGAGAGCTTCTTGAGTTTTTTTACGCATAGAGACATCGCGGGCGACGGCGATACTCAGTTGCTGGGAAGGAATGGGGAAAGAGTTCCAGGAGATGGTGCGATAGGAGCCGTCTTTGCACAGGTATTTGTTTTCAAAGTTTTGGAGGGGATTGCCGTTCAAAAGCTGCTGACCGGCCTTAATCGTGGCGTCATGGTCATCAGGATGGACAAAATCGATCCAGGCTTTAGATACCATTTCGGATTCGGACCATCCGAGTGTACGGGTAAAGGCGGCATTAACCTGTTTAAAGAAGCCATCGAAACCGGCGACAGCAAGCATATCGATGGAGAAATCAAAAAACAGGTTTTGCCTGGCCAGGGTTTGCTCTAAATCGGCCACCTTCTGTTGTAACCCGGCCACGGATGAAGAGGTGTTGGCGGTACCCGCGTTTTTATCGGTCATACTGGAATCCAAGACTGATTTAACGTATAATAGTACATTATAACAAAAACAAGTAACGTCTATTATCACAAAAACAGAGGAAATAGTAAACAGGAGAAGAAAAATCAGTATAGAGGTACAAGAAGAAGGATACCCGGCGACCGGGAAAGAAACCCGGGACAATTTGCCTTTTAGGGTTGATTTTCATATAATTACACACTAATATAGATACAGGTAATATGGTAACAAGACAAGGAGATTCCGGTATGCATTCACAACTCATACCCATGGTGCTGGAAACCACAGGCCGGACCGAGCGGGCATATGACATCTATTCCCGGCTGTTGAAGGACCGGATAATATTTCTGGGCACGGCTATAACGGATGATATAGCCAATCTGGTAGTGGCGCAAATGCTTTTTCTGCAGTCGGATGATCCGAACAAGGACATCAGTCTGTATGTCAACACGCCGGGAGGGTCGGTGACAGCCGGACTGGCGATATATGACACGATGAAATTTCTGAAGAGTGATATCAGCACGTATTGTATTGGGCAGGCCTGCAGCATGGGGGCGGTGTTATTAGCGGCGGGGACGAAAGGCAAGCGCTACGCGTTGCCGAACGCGCGGGTAATGATACATCAGCCGTGGGGAGGCACGCAGGGAACGGCGGCTGACATCAGCATCCAGGCCCGGGAAATACTTAAGTTACGCGAGCGCCTGAACCATATTCTGGCGGAATGCACCGGCAAAGCGATTGAAACGATTGAAAAGGATACAGACCGGGATTTCTTCATGTCGGCGGACGAAGCCTGTGCGTACGGGCTGGTCGATGAGGTTATAATTCAAAAGCAATAGGACGGCAGACAGTGAGCAAACAGGAAGACACACGAAAAGCGCAGGGCAAGATGCCGATCTGTTCATTTTGCGGCGTAAAGGCCAATCCGCATGTTCAACTGATTCAGGGTGGATTTGATGAAAGCGCGTTCATTTGCAATAATTGCATTGAACAGTGCCAGGAAATACTGGAGAACAGCCGCAAAATAGATGAACCGATCGCGTTTCGCATGCCGCGCGAGATTAAAGAATACCTGGACCAGTATGTCATCGGGCAGGAGACAGCCAAGCGGGCGATCGCGGTAGCGGTGTTCAATCATTACAAGCGATTGTTTTATCGGGGCAGTGAGGACGAAGATGTGGAGATCGAGAAAAGCAATATACTGCTGATGGGACCGACGGGCACGGGAAAAACGCTTATCGCGCGAACGCTGGCGAAGCTGCTGAACGTGCCGTTTGCCATAACCGACGCGACGACACTGACGGAAGCGGGATATGTAGGGGAGGATGTCGAGAATGTGATTCTGCAATTACTCCAGAACGCCAATTACGATATAAAGCGTTCGGAATGGGGTATCGTGTATATCGATGAAATTGACAAGATACACAAGACCGGCAGTAACGTATCGATAACGCGGGATGTATCGGGCGAAGGAGTGCAGCAGGCTTTGCTGAAGATACTGGAAGGAACGATCTGCAATGTACCGCCCAAAGGCGGGCGCAAGCATCCGCACCAGGAGTACATAAAAGTAGATACCAAAAACATCCTGTTTATCTGCGGAGGAGCGTTTGTGGGGCTTGAAAAGACGATAGAACGCCGGTTGGGCAAAGGAGTAGTCGGGTTCGGCAGCAGTTCCCATTCGCTGCGGGAGCGCAGCACCTGTGAACTCTTGAATGAGGTCGGGCCGGAAGATCTGATAGAATTCGGATTGATCCCTGAATTTGTGGGCCGCTTGCCGGTAAACACGGCGCTGAAAGAGCTCAGCCGGGAAGACCTGATACGGATACTGACCGAACCGCGCAATTCGCTGGTACGGCAATACAAAGCGCTGTTCAAGATAGAAGGAGTAGAGCTCGCGTTTACGACCGAGGCGCTGGATGCGGTAGCGGGCAAAGCGCTGGCGCGGGGCACGGGAGCCCGCGGTTTGCGGGCGATGATGGAACAGATCATGGCCGACCTGATGTACGATTTGCCGGAGAAGGCGGGATTGAAGAAATGCACCATAACGCGGGAATTTGTAGACGGAGCGGCACCGGAACCCGAATTTAAATTTGTAGATAAAGTGGCATGAGGAACAAGCGTGGCGATTCGCACGAAAAAAGATAAGAAACTGATACGTTCCGGCAAGGCGCCGGCAAGGATACCCTACGGGCAGAAGGTTGAATATCCGTTAATACCCTTGCGTGACCTGGTAGTCTGCCCGTACATGGTAATACCGATCGTGGTGGGCAGGCCGTCATCAATAACAGCGCTGGAAGCGGCATTGCAGGCCGACAAGCTGCTGTACCTGGTAGCGCAGAAAACATTTGAGACGGAGGAACCGGAACCGGAAGAACTATTCCATATCGGCTGTGTCAGCCGGATACTGCAGGCGGTGCGCCTGCCGGACGGTTCGGCTAAAGTGTTGATTGAAGGGGTTGAGCGCGCGCGCACATGCGCGGTAGAGAAAAAGGACAAATGTCTGTACGCCGAGGTATCGGTACTGACCTATGCAGGCATAAAGGACCAGGACACATTTGAAGGGATGAAACGGGCGGCGTTAACGCTGTTTGAGGATTATGTCAATAAGAATCCCAAGCTGCCGGATGAGATCCAAAATGTATTCAGCGATGTATCCGACCCGATAAAAGTTCTGCATCTATTGATCGGGCATTTGACGATTAAACCGGCCGACCGGGTACAGCTGCTGGAATACTCCGATCCGCACCTGGCGTATCTGGAGCTGTGCCGGGTATTATCCCGTGAAATCGAGCTGTTGAATATCGAGCATCAAATATACGGGCAGGTCCGCAAACAGATTGACGATCAGCAGAAATCGTATTTTCTGAACGAGCAGATAAAGGCGATCGAGCGGGAGCTGGGCAAAAAGGATTATAATGAGATCAAGGAATACGATGAACGGATAACGAAGTCAGGTATGCCGGCAGCAGCAGAGCAGATCGCGCGGAAAGAGCTGCAGAAGCTGGCCCGCATGCCGCAATATTCGCCGGAAGGGGCGGTTATCCGGAATTATCTTGACTGGCTGCTGGAGATTCCCTGGGCCGCGACAACGACAGACAATCTGGATTTGGAACATGCGCGCAAGGTGCTGGATGACACGCATTACGGAATGAAAGAACCCAAGGAGCGGGTACTGGAATATTTAGCGGTTCGGAAACTGCGGATGCTGAAGAAGAAAAGGAAAGACAAACCGGCAACAGCGGGGCAGAGAGCCATGCGAGAAATGCAGAGCACAATATTGTGCTTGGTGGGACCGCCGGGGGTAGGCAAAACATCACTGGCGCAGGCAGTAGGTGATGCGATGGGCAGGAAGTTCGTGCGCATATCACTGGGTGGCGTACGGGACGAGGCTGAGATACGCGGTCATCGCCGGACGTATGTGGGGGCGTTACCGGGCCGGATAGTCCAGGCCTTGAAGAAGGCCGAAACGCGCAATCCTGTCATTCTGCTGGATGAGATTGATAAAATATCATCGGATTTCAGGGGCGACCCTGCCGCGGCGTTGTTAGAGGTATTGGACCCGGAACAGAATCACGCGTTCAACGACCATTATCTTGAAGTGGATTTAGACCTGTCGGATGTGATATTCATTTGCACCGCGAATGTGGAGGACACGATTCACCACACGCTCCAGGACCGGATGGAAAAAATCATGCTTTCGAGTTATACGGAAATAGAGAAGGTACAGATCGCGCGGCGGTTTTTAGTTAATAAGCAAAGGCGGATTGCGGGCATTACCCGCGCGGTGACGATCAACGACGCCTGCATGAAGAAGATCATCCGCAACTACACCTGTGAATCGGGAGTGCGCCAGTTAGACCGGAGTATCGCGCAGGTTATGCGCAAGATCGCGGTACAATTAGTATCGGGAAAAAAGAGCAAAGGCAGGCTTGCGGTATCGGAGAAAACGTTGAAACAATATCTGGGCACGCCCAAACACCGGCAGGATCTGGAACTGCCATTGAAGTTGCCCGGCATCGCGGTAGGCCTGGCCTGGACGGAAGTCGGCGGAGAAATACTGAAAATCGAAGTGGCCTTTTATGAAGGCAAAGGCGAATTGATCATGACCGGCCAGCTAGGCGAAGTGATGCAGGAATCGGCCAAGGCGGCGTTGACGTTTGTGCGTTCGCGCCAGAAGGAGTTGGGAATGAAAGCGGAATTCTTCGCTAAATATGACTTGCATCTGCACGTGCCGGAAGGGGCGATACCAAAGGATGGGCCGTCGGCCGGCATTACCATGGCAACCGCGTTGTATTCAGCCCTGTCCAAAAAGGCGGTAAAACCGCGCCTGGCAATGACGGGCGAAATAACGCTGGGCGGTGCGGTCCTGGCAATCGGAGGATTAAAGGAAAAGCTGCTGGCGGCACACCGCGCTGGTATAACGGATGTGATAATTCCCAAGCGTAGTGAGCAGGAGCTTGACAATGTACCTGATAATGTTTTAAAGGAGATGCGCATTCATCGCGTAAGCCACATGGATGAAGTGATCGCGATAGCCTTTCCCGCCAAACGCGGAAAGCGCTGAGAGCGGTTTTTGTTTATGAGGAGGCATGAGGCGCACGTATTATAACAATCAACGAGGAACGAAACCATGAAAAAAGAGTACCTCTACACACCCGGTCCGGTAACAGTGCCTCCCGAGGTGTTATTGAAGCTGGCGGAACCGGTATATCATCACCGCACTGCGCGATTCAGCGCTGTTTTCGAATCAGCAACCTTGAAACTGAAACAGGTTTTTCGCACAAGCAATGATATTTTGACGTTCACCTCGTCCGGCACGGGAGCGATGGAAGCATCAGTCATCAATTTTCTTTCACCGGGAGACAAGGTACTGACGATCAACGGTGGAAAATTCGGTGAGCGCTGGACACAGATAGCAAAAGCATTCGGCCTGGACTGTCATGAAATAGTACTGGAATGGGGTACGGCACCCGACCCGCAGGAAGTAGCCCGGATTTTGAAGGAGGAGACTTCGATAAAAGCTGTGTTTACCGAGTTGACGGAAACATCGACGGCAACGGTATTTGACATCCGGGCTCTGGGAGCGGTCGTAGCCGAAACGCCGGCGATCCTGGTCGTCGACGCGGTCAGCGGATTAGGCGCGGATGACATCCATGTTGATGAATGGCAGGTGGATGTATGTGTAGCGGGCTCGCAGAAAGCGCTGATGATACCGCCGGGATTAAGTTTTATGAGTGTATCGGACAAGGCCTGGTCGATGGCGGAGCAGTCGACCTTGCCGAAATATTATTTTGACGCGCGCAAAGCGCGCAAATCACTGAAGAAATATGACACGCCATACACGCCTGCTCACACGCTCATAGCCGCGCTGGATGTATCATTATCGATGATTGTCGAGGAAGGCATAGACGCCGTGATAGGACGGCACGCCCGGCTGGCACAGGCAGTGCGCAGCGGGGTGCAGGCACTGGGATTACGCTTGTATTCGCAGCGGCCGGCCAACGCATTAACCGCGGTAGCATTTGATACGCTAGACGCCGAAAAGCTGCGCGGGAATTTAAAGCAGGCGGGAGTATTTGTAGCCGGCGGCCAGGACCAGGCCAAAGGGCATATAATCCGCATCGCGATGATGGGGTATGCGACGGAGGCGGATGTCATGATAGCGCTGTCGGCCCTGGAACGGTCATTAGTGGCGGAAGGATATCAGTGTGATCCCGGTGCTGGATTAACGGCGGCCCAGAAATCACTGATTGAAACAACATAGCACAACGTTTACGCTAACGCTTCTGATAGATAGAGGAGAATGATCATGATAAAGGTAATAGCAACAGACGGCATGGCCCCTGACGGCGTAGCGGAATTTACGCGGCAGGAAGGCATAGAGATAGATGTGCATAAAGGAGTCACTCCCGAAGAGCTTCTGAAAATCATACCGGAATATGATGGACTGATAGTGCGGAGCGCGACGACGGTGACTGAAGAAGTATTAGCTGCCGGAAAGAAGCTGA
>CAZCLS010000178.1:0-7751 GCA_964499565.1 uncultured bacterium | reverse complement strand
TGTCGGCGGTGAATCAGTTTATCTGACGCAGAAAAGCTCTCCCACACATATTCCGGGCTGTCATTCCCCGGCCCGTTCTAAGGGGCTCCACCAACTTGTCCGCTTGCTGTAAACTCACATTCCCGATGTTTCCCCGAAGTGATACCAAGGCTCTGTCTACCCAAAAGGGGTATATGATTCCTATATAGCTTCCGATCTCATTCACCACCGGGATGAACCCGGTGGGGTCTTATTTTGAAAAAGCTTGCAATTCCAACCCGGTTTTTGTATACTGTAAGCCGCTATATAGTGCATGCTTTTACAGGCAAGCGTCGGCTGTAAATGGATACAGCCTAAAGAAACCGAGACGTCGTCCTGCTTCTCCAAACGCCATAATGGCGTTGTGACGGTGTTCTCCCCATCTCTATCGCTTGTTTTTATACTTCATCAGTAGTGCTGTATGCTTTTGTTATAACCTTTGAAGGATGGCTTGCATGGATAAATTAGTATTAAATGTTGTTCTGCGCACCGAAACCGGCAGCGGCCCCGCCCGCCGCCTCAGACGGTCAGGTTCTATCCCGTGCGTGATCTACGGTCATGGCCAGAATCAGAAGATCAGTCTTAATCTTCATGATTTCACCCAGATGATCCATCATATGCATTCAGAACACGCAATTGTCACCCTGAATGTTGACGGGAATGACCTTAATGTCCTGATCAAGGATATCAGCCGCGAAGTTGTCAGCCATGATATCGAACATATCGATTTTATGCTGGTTGACCTTGATGAAATCGTGCGCGTTTCCGTCCAGGTCGATACCCGCGGCGAAGCCGATGGCGTCAAGAATTACGGCGGTGTGCTTGAATTGATTCAGCGTGAAGTTGAAATCGAATGCAAAGCGAAAGACATCCCGGAAACGATTACAATGGATGTTTCCCGCCTGAGTGTGCATGATGTGATCCGTATCAGTGATCTCCCCGTGCTTGAAGGCGCACGTTACACCGGCGATCCCGAATCGGTGGTCATTACCGTCGCGCCGCCTACGGTTCAAGTTGCCGAAACAGCCGCAGCCGGCGAAGAAGCCCCTGAATCCGCCGAACCGGAAGTCATTGGTGCTCGGAAAACCGAAGAGCAGGAGGATTAATTGTGATCCGCTGTATTGTGGGCCTGGGCAATCCGGGGCCGCAGTATGCGTGTACCCGGCATAATATCGGGTTTATGGTTGCCGACTCGATGGCCCTGCAGGCAGGTGCTGCCTGGCATAAACGCTTATGGTCGCCCTATTGGCTGACCGAACTGGCCGAACCGGCCGCAGTTATGCTCTGCAAACCGGCAACGTTTATGAATCACAGCGGCAAAGCAGTTGCCGCTCTTATACGCAAAAAGGGACTCAGTCCCGATCAGATCTTAGTTATGTATGATGATGTGCATCTGCCCCTCGGCCGCGCCCGCTACCGCCCGCGCGGCAGTGCCGGCGGCCACAATGGTGTCCAGTCTGTTATCGACTGGCTTGGCGACGAATCCTTTCCCCGGCTGCGGCTGGGTATCGGACATGGCACGACCAACCGTATCGCCCATGTGCTCGGGTCCTTCTCTGCGAACGAGCGACCCATTGCGGAGCAACTGGTTGCTTTTGCAGCCGGTATTCTGCCCTTGCTGGTTTGCGACGATGCACAGCTCATTATGCAGCAGGTTAACAGTTGGCACGCCGCCGACCAGTGACGCGGCGGGCGCTCCGCCCGGCCGGGACTTTCCCCGCCTGGCTTCGGGCGTGATTGAGTATATAATGATGGAGGAACTTCTAGTGAAAAAGTACGAATGTCTTTTTATTATTGAACCTGACGCGGCCAGCGAACGCTTCGATCAGGTTAAATCCAGTATCGCTCAGGATATTGAACGGTTCAGCGGCACTGTCGATTCCGTGGAAGAAATGGGACAACGGGTTCTCAGTTATTCAATTCGTCATTGCACCGAGGGATTTTATTACCTGGTCTCGTTCTCGCTCGATCCCCTTTCAATTTCGGAATTGCGCGGCCGCTATCGTTTGAATAACGATATTCTGCGGTTTCTTGTTTCAAAAACCGACTAACAGCGCTATCCTGAAGGGGGTGCCTTATGAAACTGTCTGCGTTTTTTTCCGGACTGGCTGCGGCTTCGATCATCTGCCTGCTATCCGCCTGCTCTACCAAGCTTACCTATGAAAATGAAGAGTGGTGGGTCTCGGCTATCGGCGATGATGCCGATGTTGTTGTGCGCTATGTCGGTGTCGTTTCCGATTCCACCAATCTTTCCGAACGGGCCGAATTAGCCCGAATGCTGCAGGAATTTGCAACTGATACTCAGCCCGATGACCCGTATACCCCCCGTATGTATAACGCTTCACGTAAAGTATACGCCGATAATGACCAGCTCATTGTTCAGGAATCCGGCAAAATGGCCAATCCGCTCCTGTGGTGGGCGCAAACCGGATTGAACCCCGTTTCATGGTTCTCTCCTTCGCCTATCAACCTGACCCAGTCCGACCTGTATACCGCTAAAAGCGATTTTGACGAAAAACAGGTCATCCTGGAAACCAACGGCAGATTGACCGACCGCGATACGTACGCTATGCTCCGGACTACTATCCGGAATCCCCAGGATATTTCCACACCTGATTATTCGACGCTGGAACGGGCCGAAGTTATTTACTGGCCGGTTGCAGCCCGTACGTTCTACTGGAAATTGAGCGGTCCCGGCTATAAAAAGTATTGGATGTCTCTTGTTCCGGATTATTTTTCTCTGCCGGCCCGGCCGGCGGATGATACGACCCCGACCGAACCTGCTGCCGGTTCGGCTGCCGATCAAGAGCCTGCTGGTTCAAGCCTGGAGTCCGGTCAAGATGAGTAATATAACCTTCTTTCACGTTTAACACACATAAATACTATGCCACTACCTAAAAAACGCACACGAGGTATCCCTCCCTGTTTTTTCTGTATTGAAAAAATTGCGGAGATTGATTACAAAGATGTTGATACTCTTAAAAAATACCTGACTGATTATGGTCGGATCACACCGCGGTATATCAACGGCAATTGCGCTAAATGTCAGCGCAAACTTGCCCGCGCCATCAAACTGGCCCGCTTTATGGCCCTGTTGCCATATGTCGGTACCGTCCACTCAGAAGATTAACCGTTAAGGAGATATCGCAATGGAAGTAATTTTGCGACATGATATGCCCAAACTGGGCCGTGCCGGCCAGGCTGTCACCGTTAATGACGGCTATGCCCGTAATTATCTGCTGCCCCGTAAATTAGCCGAACCGGCCAGTAAGGATAACCTTTCCCGTATCGCAGCTGAGCTGCGCCGGCGCTCTATCGCTGAAGCGAAAGAAAAAGAAGCCTGCGAAACCCTCGCGGCCAGGTTGGCTGAAATTTCCGTCACTATTCCCCGCAAGGCCGGCGAAGATGACAAACTGTACGGCTCTGTTACTAATGCCGATATAGCCAAAGAACTGGAAAAAGAAAAAGTTTCTATCGACCGCCGGAAAATTATTGTGGACCCCGCCATTAAAGAACTGGGCGTCTTTACGGTTGTCGTCCACCTGCATCCTGACGTTAATGCCAATCTGCGTGTGTGGGTTGTTCGCGAATAATTTCCATGGCCGGACATTCCGGCCATTGTTTCTTGTATTATGGCTATAGCCGCTTCGACAGATACGCCTGTCTCTGATTTTGAGAGAGTTCCACCCCACAGCAGTGAGGCGGAACGTAGTGTGCTGGGCGCTATGATGCTTGATGAGCATGCCCTGGCTCTGGCGATTGATATCGTCAAACAGGACTCGTTCTATTTCCCCGCCCACCGGATCATCTTTTCCGCTATAAGCAAGCTTTTTGAACAAAAAGCACCCGTTGACAGTGTTTCCATTACCGCTGAACTGCAATCCCAGGCCCAACTCGAAAAAGCCGGCGGTCCAGCCTATATTTCCGAGTTGATTGACGCTGTTCCGACCACAGCCAATATCGAGCATTATGCCAAAATTGTCCTGGATAAATATCTTGTCCGTGAATTGATCCGCTCTACCTATAAAATCGCCGCGGATTGCTATCGCGGAGACATGGAAACCGAACAGCTTATCGAAACCGCTGAACAGGACGTGTTCAAAATCGCCCAGTACCGCTCCCGCAGTGATTTCGTCAAGCTCAGTGATCTGATGATGCCCGCTATCGAAGACCTGGAACAGAACCAGTCTAAAAAAGGCAGCGTCTCCGGTGTCGATACCGGCTTCGAGAAATTAAATGAAATGACCACCGGCTTCCACGGCGGTGAATTGATTATTATTGCCGCCCGGCCTGCCATGGGCAAAACCGCGTTCGCCCTCAATATCGCCGAGCATGTCGCTGTGTCCGAAAACCGCGCTGTGGCCATCTTCTCTCTGGAGATGACCGCCAAACAGTTAGTCATGCGCCTGCTCGCTTCCCACGCCCGCGTTGAAGGTCAGCGCCTTCGCCGCGGCACGATGAGCCAGCGCGACTGGACTGCCCTGATTCAAGCCGGCACCGCCCTCAAAAAAGCTAATATCTTTATCGATTCGTCCTCCCAGCTTACACCGCTCGAAGTCAGGGCCCGCTGCCGCCGCCTTAAATCCGAACAACCCAGCTTGTCACTGGTTATGATCGATTATATCCAGCTTATGGATGCCATGGGCCGCGGCATTGACAGCCGCCAGCAGGAAATCGCCTATATTTCCCGTTCCTTGAAAGCGATGGCCTCCGAGCTGAATCTGCCGGTTGTGGCACTTTCTCAGCTCAATCGCGAGTCCGAGCGCGGCCGCGAAAAAGGTGCCCGCCCCCAGCTTAGTCAGCTGCGCGAGTCCGGCGCTATCGAACAGGATGCCGATGTCGTTATGCTGCTGTACCGGCCCGCATATTATTCTGACGAAGATAAATATAAAAACCGCTCTGAAATCATCCTCGCTAAACAGCGGAATGGTCCCACCGGCACTATTCATCTCGTCTTTCATGACAGTTTCGCGCGGTTCGAAGATCCACCGCCCGGTTTTATAGAAGCGATTGCTGCTGAAGAAGAGTATTAATTCAATAGTATACTACAGGAGAATCTACGTATGAATACACTGTTTACTTCCGAATCTGTTTCAATGGGTCACCCCGATAAAGTCTGTGACCAGATTTCCGACGCTATTCTGGACGCCGCTATTGCCGGTGATCCCTCAAGCCGCGTTGCCTGCGAAACGCTTGTCGCCACGGGCCTGGTCGTTATCGCCGGCGAAATTACCACGAATGCTAGACTCGATTGCCAGGAAATAGCGCGCAAGACTATCAGGGAAATCGGTTATACTGACCCGTCCATCGGCTTTGACAGCGAAACCTGCGCCGTGATGGTTACCTTGAATAAACAGTCCGATGATATCAGTCAGGGCGTTACCGCCGGTCGGGGCCTGCATAAAGAACAAGGCGCCGGTGACCAGGGCATGATGTTCGGTTACGCTTCAGACGAAACGAAAGAGATGATGCCGATGCCGCTGATTATGTCCCGCCACATTCTAACCCGCCTGGCTTCCCTCCGGCTCAGGAAAAAAATCGCCTGGCTGCGGCCCGACAGTAAAGCCCAGGTTACGGTCGAATACGGTCCGAATTTCAGACCTGTCCGTGTTCATACGGTTGTGGTTTCAACTCAGCATTCCCCCTCAGTAAAATACGCTACTATTCGCAAAACGCTGATCGAAGACGTTATTAAAAAGGTCATTCCAAAACGATTGCTGGATGACAAAACTATCTATCATATCAATCCCACCGGCCGCTTTGTTATCGGCGGTCCGCATGGCGACAGCGGTTTGACGGGCCGTAAAATAATCGTGGATACCTATGGCGGTATGGGCAGTCATGGCGGCGGTGCGTTCTCCGGCAAAGACCCCAGTAAAGTCGACCGCAGCGCTGCTTATATGTGCCGCTATATCGCAAAAAATATCGTGGCTGCCAAACTTGCCCGGCGCTGCGAAATCCAGGTCGCGTATGCGATCGGTATTGCCGACCCGCTTTCTATTCATGTCGATTCGTTCGGCACCGGCGTTATCAATGATAACCAGCTCGAAGAACTGGTTGAAAAAGTATTCGATCTGCGCCCCGCGGCCATTATCAAAAAGCTCAATCTGCTGCGGCCCATTTACCTGAATACCGCCCGGCACGGCCATTTCGGTATTAATGACCCCGATTATACCTGGGAAAAAACTGATTCGGTCGCTGCCCTTCGCAAAGCCGCCGGCTTGAAATAACTGTCGACCCCGTTTCTTGACGGATGACAGGTATAATCAGTATACTATTACCGGTATTCATGCAATAAGGAGGAGTGCTTGTGAAACAGTTGCCTGCTGCAGGTTCTATACTGTCCGCTCTGGCCGCCGCTATCATCCTGGGCGGGTGCGCCGGTCCGTATGTTATCGGGTATCTCCCTGATCCCCTGGAAGGTCCGCCGGTTAAGTTTAAAACTCCTGTCATGGTCCGTACCTTTGATGACCGGCGACCGGTCAGCGAACGGTTCGAACCGGATGAAGCCGCGGAGTTCCGCTTCTACAGCTGCGATAAACAGTTCAAGGAACCTGTAACCGATGGTATTACCCGCGCCCTCCAGCAGGAACTCGCCGGAGCCGGTATTGAAGTTGCCGATGCCGGCAATTTTATTCCCGGGAAAAAACCGTACCTGCGCATTATCGGCGATATTCTCCATTTTGTCGTTACCCGCCGTGAAGTTCCCATCGATACCCTGCAGCACGGCGTCGAAACCCTCTGGCGCCGTGAACAGTTCTCTGTCCGCGTTGTTATCAATGTCGAAATGATTGATACCCTGCAGAAAAAAGTCGTTATGAATCGGGTCTATACCAGTAAAGATTCCTTTATCCTGCGCTCGGATATGATCGATGCTAAAGCCTATCTCAGCGGCGAACCGACCGATGAACTCCATTGGCAAACCGCTGCCGATGAGTATTGTATCGATCTGCTCAATAATCATCTCAAACAGGTTATGGTTAAAGTCCGCAATGATGTCGTACGCCTTCTCACTCCCGAACCGAAAGTGACGGATTTGGAATTACCGTCCGGTCCCTGAACCGGCTCAAACCGTATGCTCTCTCCGTGAAGATCCTGCTGTGTCATAACCATTATGCTATCCGGGCCGGCGAGGATCAGGTGTTCGCCTCTGAAATGCAATTGCTCCGCGACCGCGGGCATACTGTTATTTCCTATACCCGGGATAATGCCGACATCGCTTCCTACTCCCTGTTCCGTAAAATCCAGACAGTTTTGTTCGGGATCTATAATCCCCGGACCGTTAAGGATATTAAAGATATTGTTCGCCGCGAACAGCCCGATGTAGCCCATGTCCATAATGTTTTTCCCCTGCTCTCGCCTTCCCTGTATTGCGCTCTCAAATCCATGCAGGTTCCCGTTGTTCAAACTATTCATAATTTTCGCTTCTTCTGCTGTAATGGCCTTTTACTGCATGGTAATAAACCCTGTTCACCTTCTCCTCTGCTTCTCCTGCGCTGCGTCTTCAGCCGCTGCTACCGCAACAGCTTCTTCTACTCCGCCTGGTATGCTGTTATCATCTTCTGGCATCGCTTCCGCAAAACATTTATGCGCTGTATAGACCGCTATATTGTCTTAAATACGTTCACCCGCGATGTGTTTGTCCAAAACGGATTCGACCGGGCTCGTATCATTGTCAAACCAAATGCCGCTGACGTGCCGGAGCTGGTTTCTTCAGGCGTGCATGACTATGC
>CAZCLS010000177.1:0-7752 GCA_964499565.1 uncultured bacterium | reverse complement strand
GTACCAGACACTGATCAACAGTATTCTCCACCGCTATGTTACCGGCGAACGGCGGAAAATTTGAACCAAAAACATAGCCAGGTCCGCCCCGGACGCTGTTGATTTTTCTAACGCAAAGCCGCGGAGACGCAAAGATATTTTCGGGGACAAAATGATGATGGTGTGTAGGGGCGGGCCTGGCGTCCGCCCGTCTGGAGTGGTGGAAACCAGACTGCCTGTTTAACACCTTCACCCCAGGTATCGATTGCACAAAACAGCAAAATATGGTATATTCTTACTGGTAAGATTATTTAACCGTACACTGCCGGGTATCGTATGAAAGCAGCTGCCATTACCAGAATGTCTTCAAAAGGTCAGATCGTCATTCCTGAGTCTATTAGAGAGCACCTCGGGTTAAAACCCGGAATGGAATTTTATGTTGTCGGAGATGACGATGTTATTGTGCTCAAAATGCTCGCGTATCCCGAATTGAACGATTTTAAAGAATTGATTGCCCAAGCCAGGGACCAGGCATCTACAGCCGGTTTGAAACCGTCTGATATTGACAAAGCTGTTAAAAAGGTGCGTTCAGGTACATGAACGTAGTTGTTGATACCAATGTGTTTATATCCGGAATATACTCGGGTGGCTAACGAGCTCTCAGATAAATTCCCCGGCATAAACCTGTCAGCCATATTGCAATTAGTATATGTTCATTCAATTTTAGTTAATCCTCATCCATTACCCACCGCAGTGTGTACTGATCCTGATGATGACAAATTTATCGCCGCTGCTTTGACGGGAAACGCAGCAATTATAATCAGCGGGGACAAGCACTTGCATGCAATTTCGGGATATCAGGGTATTTCAGTCTTGTCTCCACGCGAGTTTACTCAATATTATTTACGCTGACATTTATTCTTCAACGCAAAGCCGCGAAGACGCAAAGATATTTTCGGGGACAAAATAATTATTCAACAAAATGATTATGGTGTATGTGTAGGGGCGGACCCATGTGTCTGCCAATAATAATGGTTTCGTGTTTTTCGTGTGGTCCTGGTTCAATATTTATATTTTAGACATGCCTTTTCCCCATGAAAACGAACATTCTTAGTAGCAAAAACGATCTCAAACAGTTGATATATTGGTTGTTTTCTATATTCTAAGTTGGTCGGACCCAGCTCCCAGATATATATAATTTAAATTAAAGCGGCTCTCTCAAGATATTATTTATAACCACCGGAACTAACACGGAAGCAGCCTGATGTTCCTATAGGAGTACCATTCGGATCATACTCTACATAAAGTAAATATGAATTATTATTGATTTTAACTTCAAAATCAGAAATAGCATTAGGCGGTTGAGCAAATTGATTAAAATAGTATGCAGAATATCCATTTTCCCAACTCCATAATTCAGAAGAGAGTGGTTCCTTGAAATCAAACAAAACGGTTGAATTAGAGGCGGAATTAAAAAGCAGTTTCATTCTTAAAATAGCCTTTGTATTAAGCCTTCTTTCATCATTAATGTATTCAATTGGTGGCGACGGTTCTACGTAAAAACATGCTGCATAGCTCCGCTTGGTAACCGGCAAATTCACAAGTTTATATGTACGCGAAAATTTTTGTGTCAGTGAAAGTTCCTCAAAAGTAATTTCCACTCCTGGTGAACCTAGAAATGCCCCCGAATAATATTTCATTGTTCCATCACCGGCATAATCTTTCATTTGTTTTTTTATTATATAACGTCTCGGATAATTGTAACTTGATAAGCCACAACCGGTAAATAGTATAATTGGAATTAAAATACACAACATTTTAATATTTTGTTTTACTGTTTTCATGGGTTCCTTTTGTTTTAATGGTAAGGATTAAATCTTTAAAGAATAAAACGATTCGGCGCTATCAGGCTAAGGAAGATGAAGCTCGCCAACCGCTGGTCATATAGTAGATACCGATGCCGAAGAGCAAAAGGAAATAGTATACTCGAATGGCATTGGAGTGTCAACGGTTTTTCTCAACGCAAAGGCGCAGGGACGCGAAGATATTTTGGGGGACAAAATAATTTTTCAACAAAATGATTATGATGTATGTGTAGGGGTGGTCCCATGTATCCGCCCATGTGTCAATGGTTCCACAACATCTAAATAACAAATCCCGAAAAAATGTTTCGTGTCTTTCGTGTGGCTCGTGGTTCCATGTTTTTCCATAGCTATACCGCGGAAAGGCATACACCTGAATTATTATACCAGGAAAAATAATATTGACACAGCAAATACATTTATGCCTGCATGAATCAATACCGGAGGAATGATTGATTGTGTTTTTTCAAATGCCAGGCAAAAGACTATACTGTTTATAAACAAAGGAATAATCCTTATTACTTCAAAATGTATCAATGCAAACAGCAGTGATGTTATGCCGACTGATACATAGACCGGCAGCTTACTTCTTAATCCTTTGTATAGTATTCCTCTGAATAATATTTCTTCAAATACTGCCAGGATACATATTATAATCAGCAGGATGATATACCCGATGAAATGTGAATTGATATTTTTAACACCAATGATAATCGCATCTATAAAGTCACTTCCCCCCGTATCAATATTGCTGTAATAGAGAGGTGTAAAATATATCATATCTGCTGCCAAACATATAACAAATCCTGATATAACCCATTTGATCAATCGTTTTAATGCAACAGGTTTTATGGAAAAACTTTCAGCTGCTTTCCATTTATGTTTTTTAATCGCAAGTATAACAAATGCCGACAATAATATAAGTGGAAGAAACATTTCCAGAATGAACCATTTTTCTCCACACCCAAATCGATACGAATTATTCATGATCACTAAAGGAATATAAGAAACCAAACAAATTGCACTGACCGCATCGAGGATTCCCCATGATGCATGACGCCCGGGACCAAAGAGGGAATAGCATACTATACCAAACAAGACAAAAGCGATTGCAATTCCATAACCGGACTGACTGAAACCTACATATTTTTCAGAAATGATATCTTTACCACTGTTCCCTAACAATCGCAATCCGCTTATAATACGTCCCTGCTTAATTGATATAATACCAGCCTGATAATATGCATCCGATAACATTTGACGGTCGGTATCATCACTGTCAACATAGCGTTTATATGCCTGGTACGCCTTGCTTTTGTCTTTGCCGGTTCCAATTCCATACCTGTACATATTCCCCAGCCGGTAAAAGGCCTCGGTTATATCATTTGACGCCGCCTTCTGAAACCAGGCAAACGAGAGAGAAAAATCTTGTGTGACACAATCTCCGTTCATGTACATTAATGCTGTTTGCATTTGCGCACGACCATATCCCTTTTCAGCTGCTGCATGGTAATATTTGAAAGCATTCGTGTGATTTTTCGCGATATCCAGTCCATATCCCTTAATATATATGTCGCCTGTTATATACTCGAGACATCCATTTGTTGGTGATTCCTGTAAATCCGTATAAAACCATGTTGCCGTGTTACTTTTTGATGCTAAATACTGACTCAGCCAGTATGCCGCCCGGGAAAAATCCTGGCTCGTTCCTTTTCCAATTGCATACCATGACCACAAACGATCCATGGCAGGTGAATATTCTTGTTCAGCGGCAGCATGGTATAAAGAGAAAGCACGCTCCGGATTGTTAGTCCGTTCATAATATTCTGCCAAGAAGTATTGCGCAATTTCATCGCCTTTGTCTGCGGCACTGGCAAGATAGGCATATGCCTTTTTCTGGTCTTGACTTACTATGGTTCCTGTACGATAAAACCATGATAGATGTATTTGCGCATTCAGTCTTTCATCTGCAATTGAATAGTACATAAATGCTTTGGCATAATCCTGGACAACACCATCGCCATATTCGTATAAGTATCCTAAATAATATGCAGCTTTTTTATTGCCTTGGTCGAAAGCACGCTGCAGCCAATAGTGTGCGGCTGTATAATTTTGGGAATACGTGTTATCGCATGCCAATGACCAGCCTAGTTCAACTTGCGCTTCATCCAAACCAGCTTTGGCATATGTAAGCATTGTAAAAAATACATTGGATTTGACATATGGACCTCCTGCCGCATATATGGATTGTATCTTGACACTATATAAGGCAATCGTATCCGAGCCACCAAATAATTCCTTGTACAAATCACTCTTAATACTATTATCGGTTTCATGATACCGTCGCAGCCAGTATAACGCATTTGTGAAGTTCTGTGGTGTACCCGTTCCCGTCAGGTAACAATTATACAGACGATCCATGGCAGGTGAATATTCTTCTTCAGCGGCAGCATGATATAAAGAGAAAGCACGCTCAAGATTGTTAGTCCGTTCATAATACTCAGCCAAGTCATATCGCGCAAGTACATCGCCTTTGTCAGCGGCACTGGCAAGATAAGCATAGGCCTTTTTCTGATCCTGGCTTACAACGGTTCCCGTCCTGTAATACCAGGCAAGGTCTCTCTGTGCTTCAGGCATATCCTGTGCACTTGAATAATAGTGGAATGCTTGAGCATAATCCTGGGTAACACCATCGCCATATTCGTATAAGTTTCCTAAATGATATGCAGCTCTTTTATTACCCTGGTCGAAAGCACGCTGCAGCCAATAGTGTGCGGCTGTATAACTTTGGGAGTACGAGTTATCGCACATCAATGACAATCCAAGTTTATACTGGGCGTCACTTAACCCTTTTTCGGCATATTTAAGCCATGTGAAAAAACTGTTCGATTCAACATTCGGTCCGCCCCGGACATAGATAGCCTGCATTTCCGAATCATATGCTGCCGTATCATTCGTTTCAGCAAACAATGCTGTAGAATTTATACACAATATGACTAAAATATACTGAAAGTTCCACGTTACCATATTTTTAGGACTAATGCTAATTAGGTTTGCCATCGTTCATCTTTTTTATTCTCTCGGCTTCTCTTTCCTGCCTTCTTAGTTCTTCCTTTGCTTTTTTTGTTTCTATTCTTCTTTTTTCAGCTGCAAGCTGTTTCTCGGTTACTCTTGCTCCAGTATATGGCGATATTACAATTTTTTCTGTTTGATATGCCTTAATGTTATCAATCCTTTTTTGGACATTAAACTTTACTTTTTCTTCATTAGCTCTCTGTTTCTTTGTCTCTTCACTGGCGGTACCTTGCCAATATTTTTCTTGATCTTCATTGACATCAAGTGCTTTAGATATTTCAGTCTGATTTGCCATCTCACCAAGACCCTCTCCAACTTCACTTAGAGCTTGTCCTGTTCCTAATGCTGGGATTACATTTGACGGGTCCACACCCTTTTTAGCAACTTCTCCAAGTGCTTCTTTATTAGCCTCCTCTTTACTTTTCCCATCATTAATACCTAATATTAATTTCTCTACATATACACCAGGGGCAGAAATCGGACAAAAAATATCTATAATTCCTTTTAGAGTTTTAGCGAAACCTTTTGCATATTTATTGCCTTTTTCTTCTGCTTTTTTTTCGGGTTCTTCACCTTTAGGATCAACATATACCAAAGGATTATTCAAACAATAAACATATGGATTTAATGATTGCGGACTTAATAAATCTCCTCCATATGGATCGCAGGAGATGAATCGTGCCATTCGCTGGTCGTAATACCGCGCCTGGGCATAGTAAATCCCTATTGAAAAATCTTTCTCGTGTCCTGTGAATCGGTGTTTAACAGATTTGTCAGTCGGCAGTGAATCATACCGTGTTCCGCCATATGGGAAATACTGCAGTCGTTGCTGTTCCGTGCCACTATAATCGGTAATAACCGACGCGCTTCCCAGGTGATCACCGTGGAAAAACAGGATGGTACCGGTTGTAGCATCGGTCACTTTTCTCTGTGCAACACGATCGTTGTTGCACAGGAAATAGTTGCATGACTCGGTTGGATTACCTGTCGTGAGTGAAATGGTTATGTCAAAGAGCTTACCGAAATAGTATACAATTTCTTGTTTATCATAGTCAATATGAACCCTAAATCCGCGATGGGATGAAAATGGACACTAATTTTGTGATGGTTCAAAAATAGTACTATAATCATACAATGTAATCGTGACCGTAATCTTAGACCGAAAAGAGAGGGCAAATGAATTATTAAAACAGCGAAGAAAGGTGAAGAAAAATCAACACCCAAACGGTGAACGTAAAAAGCTCATATCATCCCACCCTGACGGGTAGTCGTATGCACAGCATCTACTTCGTTGCAAGACACGTGGCGTATAAAAATACGCTCGCGTATCTCACGCCTCGTATCTACTGCACCTACGTCTATCGCGGAATTTGGGTGACTGATGCGCTGCCCCTCTTCATCATAGGTATATTCAGATATTTTCTGACCGCTGCGCCAGACTTCCTGCAGGCGTCCGTCTGCATTCCATACATATGTCAGACTGGTCCGACACTGTCCGACCTGTCCGACCTGTCCGACAAGCCCGGCCACGAAGCAGTATCAGTCACCCAACCGTTTAGGTCCCTTTGGTCCTTTAGGTTCCTTGCGCGAACGTGCACCACGGATCAGAGCAACAATATATTTTCCCGCGGAGCACGGGAAAGTACAAGGAAAGTATGTTCGGGGTAGTAAACCGATCCGCTTGGCCCTGTGAAGTTCGGCTTCATCAGGGGACGACATGTCCGATCATGTTAGTATAAAAGCTCACATGGTGATAGTTCCAATTATCCACCGGCTCTCCGGCACCTGCCGGATCTCCGTCGGCCACATATTTTCTAGTTTTGAGACGGCCTCGGGACGGTCACAAGGGACCGGCCTCATCGAGACCGGCTACAAAGCTATTTCGGGGGGGCAGGTCGGGCGCACAGGACCGGCCTCATCGAGACCGGCTACAAAACTATCGCGGGTGATGGGCGCACAGGACCGGCCTCATCGAGACCGGCTACAAAACTATCGCGGGGGATGGGCGCACGGGACCGGCCTCATCGAGACCGGCTACAAAACGATCGCGGGGGATGGGCGCACAGTAGCGGCTGCAAAGATTCTGAGTTCTTATACCTCCAGCACTCCAGCACTCCAGCACTCCATTGCTCCATCACTCCAGCACTCCAGCACTCCATTGCTCCATCACTCCATCACTCCAGTACTCCATTGCTCCAATAGCCCCAATCATTCTTTTTGTCGCATGAACATTATTTTGGTATACTAGTGTTTGTTATCTTTTTTGAACAGTAGTAAAATTATACCCCGGGAGGCTCATCATGAATACTGCGCGGTTAATTATCATTAGTTGTATAGTACTGTTATTCTCAGTCTCCGTTTCCGCCGTTGTCAGTGTTTTTCCTTATACTGAAAGTTTTGAAACCGGCTTCGGCGCCTGGTCACCTTCGCCGACCAATGACTTTGACTGGACCCGCATTACCGGGCCGACACCGTCATCGGGCACGGGACCAAGCGGCGCGTATGACGGCAACTGGTATATTTATACCGAAGCGTCGGGCTACAATCCCAGCAACCGCATGGCTGTTCAGGCGGAGTTTGATTTCAGCACACTTTCCAATCCCGGCCTGACCTTTTATTACTTTATGTACGGCAACAGCATGGGTGAGCTGTACGTCGATGCATTTGACGGCGTTACGTACAGCACTCCCTGGAGCCTGGCGGGACAGCAGCAGACGTCTGAAACTGATCCCTGGTTTAAAGCTGAAGTCGACCTGTCCGCGTTTGCCGGCAGTTCCAATATCACGATCCGCATCCGCGGCATTACCGGCAGTTCATTTACGAGCGATATGTGTGT
>CAZCLS010000176.1:0-7804 GCA_964499565.1 uncultured bacterium | reverse complement strand
CGGCCCGTAAAACCAGGGCCTATAAAACCATTGTCCAGGTTTCTATTAATGATACGACCGGCGTGCTGTACGGCGTCTGGTTCAACCAGCCCTGGATGGCAGATAAATTCAAGCCCGGGCAGAAACTGCTGTTCAGCGGTAAATTTCAACAGGCTCCCTTTCCCTCTATCAGCAATCCATCCTTTGAAATTCTGCCCGATGATTTTATGCCCGGTGATTATCAAGGCGTTCTCGTGCCGGTCTACCGCCTGACCGGGGAAATGACCGCCCACGCCATGCGCTCTGTCATCCACGCCGCACTTCAGGTCGGTCTGCCCACTATTGAAGAGTATTTCCCCGCGAAAGTCTGTTCTCAGTTCTCTCTGATGAATCTGCCGGATGCGTATCGCGTCTATCACGCCTTTGACTGTTCACCCGATGAGCTTGAACCACAGCACCTCGCCCGTGCCCGCCGGCGCCTCGTGCTGGACGAGTTTTTTGTTATTACCATGGGACTGCTCCTTAAGCGCCGCCGAACCGAACAATTGCCGTACAGCGTTCAGCACCACCCGCCGGGGCCGCTGGTGCAGGCATGTATGGATGCTTTGCCCTTTTCCCTGACAGGCGCCCAAAAAAAAGTATTGAAGGAAATTACTCATGACTTGACCGAACACGTTCCCATGAACCGCCTTCTGCAGGGAGACGTAGGCAGCGGTAAGACGATTGTGGCCCTGGCCGCGATGCTGGTAGCCTTCGAAGGCGGTTACCAGGCCGCCTTCATGGCACCCACCGACGTTCTCGCCCGGCAGCACTATACCACGATAACCGGCCTGCTGGACGGCCTGGACGTTCCCGTCCGCCTGCTTACCGGCAGCACGCCCGCCCGTCAGCGTAAACCGATCCTGGCTTCACTGGCCAAGGCCGAACCGCAGATCATTATCGGCACCCATGCCTTGATCCAGGATACGGTAGCCTTGCCGAAACTTGGTCTCGCCGTTATTGATGAACAGCACAAATTCGGTGTGATGCAGCGTAATCGCCTGCGCGACCAGGCCGAACAACCCGATATCCTGGTCATGACCGCTACACCGATTCCCCGCAGCCTGGCCCTCTCGGTCTATGGCGACCTGGATGTTTCCGTTCTGGATGAGATGCCCAAAGGCAGACAGCCCATCAAAACATACGTGATTCAACCCGACCGCCTGAACAGAGTCTGGCAGTTTATTCACCGCCAGGTCGCGCAAGGGCACCAGGCGTATATCGTGTACCCGCTCATCGACGAATCCGACAAAATGCCGTTGAAAGCGGCCTCATCAATGTATGACCATCTGCGCACCCACGTCTTTCCCGACCTTTCGGTCGGTCTGATTCACGGCAGAGTCGCGGCTGACAGGAAAGACCGCGTTCTGCGCGAATTTTCGGACGGCACCATAAATATATTAGTCTGTACCACGGTCATTGAAGTCGGTATCGACGTTCCCAACGCCACTGTTATGGTCGTCGAAGAAGCCCACCGCTTCGGTCTGGCGCAGCTGCATCAGCTGCGCGGCAGAATCGGCCGCGGCCGGGCGGAATCATACTGTATTTTAGTCGATAACAGCCCGGAAGAAGACGCTGAACATCAGAGTCCGCGTGCGGATAGTAACAGCCCGGAGCAACCGGAGCTGCTGGAAACCGCCATGCATTCCCGCCTGGCAGTTATGGCTCAGACAAGCGATGGATTCAGGATTGCCGAAGAAGACCTTAAAATGCGCGGACCGGGAGAGTTTTTCGGCATAGAGCAGACCGGCATTCCCGCCCTGCATATCGCCGACCTGGTGCGGGATGAAGATGAATTGACGTTAGCCCGCCATCTGGCGGAAACCCTTTTGAATTACCGCGACCACCTGAAACATGAAACCAGGGATAACATACGCAAACGACTGTACCGGGCCTACGGCTCAACTATCCGGGGTGTTGATGCCGGATAATTGCCGCTGGTCCATACTATGTATCTACTATCACCAGGGAGAATCATTATGAACTATATCGCGATACTCAGCATAGTCCTTTTCAGCACAACATTGTTCGCTCAGAATCCTATTTCAATCACGGCTGAGACGAATGCCAATGCTATGACAACGACGATTGATATTCCCTTTGAGCAATCATCGACCAACTGGACGGCTGAACGCCTGGTCTACGGCCCGATTGAATTACTTACCGGTCCCTTAACGCCTCTCGGCGGTTTGCTGGCCGGCGGCACGATCGGCGCTTTGATACCTATTCAGGCCTTCGAGTCCCCGCGTTATTATGCCGCGCCTTATACAGCCCTGGCCGGAGCGGTTACGGGAGCCACACTGGGCGCCATGATCGCCCCCGTTGTTATTATCGAAGGCGTCTTTGACACGCTGACGGGAGGCTATTTCAGCAAGCACCCCTATGCCTGGTTTGCTTTCTCCCCGAAGAAAACTCCCGATCAGGATGATGAAGGCGAAGACGGACCGCAAACCGATCCTGCCGGCGACATCACACCCAATTCAGGAGAATAATGGCACAGAATATGCCCTCTATTTTGTGAGAATTGAAAGCAAACTGATATTTCAGTATAATAGAGAGACTTGCTTGGATGCGATTATATAACATATTACTGGTTAATTATTTGATTACCTTCGCTTTACTGTTTTTTATGGTGGTTAGCAATCCCCTGATGGGATATGCCGGGGAACCGGCATTCATTCGTACTTCCGGTCTGCTTTTTGTCAATTCTCCCGGTTGGTCATCCAAAACGCCTCAATGTATAGCGCCACAATCGGGCGCCTATATCTCTTCATATGACTGGTGCCTTACACCTTCATCCAATCTGGTAGTCGTCTGGGGAGAAACGCGCCGTGAGCCTGTCGACAGCGATATTCACGCCCAAATGTTCAGCCCGGACGGTTTACCCCTGTGGCGCATAGCCGTCAATCGCTTCAGAGGCTGCCAACAGCATCCCGGTGTCGTTGCCTTGCCGGATAACAGCATCTTCGTCGTCTGGCAGAGCGATAGCGCCGGAACAGATAATATCAATATCTGGTGCCAGCGTATTTTCAATAACGCCCGCCCGGCCTGGAAAACACCCGTTCCGGTTTGCACCCAGGCCAAAAACCAGGTTAATCCGGTGATTGGCCTTGATCCTGACGGCAGTATCATCATTGCCTGGGAAGACTATCGGCATGACTCTATCGATATTTATGGCCAACGCTTTGAAATCGACGGTTCCCCGGTCGGCCCGGAAGATGGTGTTGCGATTGAATCCGGCCCCGGCGACCAGAAAGACATACAGTTTGTTTTTGACGGGCGTAAAAATGTTTCAGCTATATCCTGGCACGATTTCAGCGGGCAGCAGAATCTTCCCGTTAAAGTGGAAGTTGATATTGAACGCGTTCCTATTCCCGAACCGTGCCTGCCGTTCTTATCAGTACTCCTGGCCTCCCTGCTGTATCGCCGATACCGCGGACGCATGCAGACCTGATTTTCTCTTGCGCAAACATTACAATTTTGTAATCTTCCATTCAGCTCATATTCATCTTATTCTGCTATGATATCGCCAGTTATATAACAAAACCTTTAAAACTGGATGATATCTCTTTCCATAATTATTCCGGCATATAATGAGGAACAGCGCATTGTTCCCACGCTTGAATCCCTTCGTCATGACGTTCTGGATGCTTTTCCAACCTCTGTTGTCGAAGTCATCGTCGTCTGTGACGGCTGCACCGATGCTACGGTGGAAACAGTCTGGCGCTGGGGCCGCCGGTATCAGTGGCTGCGCATCATTCCTTATCATATCAACCGGGGTAAAGGCTACGCGTTACGCAAAGGCTTCAGCGCGTCCTCCGGCCGGTTTGTGATGTTTATGGATGCTGATGGCGCGACGCCCTGTCGTGAACTGCTGCGCCTGCTGCCATTGCTGCAAACACGCCGGACCGATGTAGTGATTGCCTCCCGCCGCAAAAAAGGCGCCCTGTTAAAACCTCCTCAACCGTTTTCCCGGCGCATGTTAGGTCGTCTGTTTTCATACATCGTTCGTATCGTCCTGAACTTGCCCTATAACGATACCCAGTGCGGCTTCAAACTCTTTGAGGGCATGTGTGGACGCCACTTGTTCAAACTGGCAACATCTGATGGCTTTGCTATCGATGTTGAAATCCTTCTCCTGGCTGAATTGCTGCATTACCGGGTGCGGGAAGAAGGTGTTGAATGGCATGCTATCGCCGGCAGCACCGTCAATCCCCTGCTCGACGGCTTCTCTATGCTCAGAAAAGTTAAACAGCTGCGCCACTCGTTCCGGCGTTTATATATTAATCCTGATATTCAGTTGCCTGTAACTCCCTTGCAGGCTGCTCCGCGCCATCTCACTCCCTTTAAATCACAAAACCAATGAAATATCCCGCTCTTATTCTCTTCGCCTGCGCTGTCTTTTTGGTGTGCTTTCTGCCGGTCCTGCCGCTCAAGGAACCTACTGAAGGCCGATATGCCCTGATTGCCCGTGATGTTTGTGAAAACGGTCATTGGATTTCTCCAAACCTGATTCATAATGGCGCCTCGGTTCCTTTTACCGGCAAACCACCACTGCATTTCTGGCTTACGGCTGTCTGCATGCGTCTGTTCGGTTTTAATGAGTTTTCCGCCCGCTTGCCGGGTTTTCTGGCCGCGACCATTCTGCTGGTGCTGCTCTATATCGTTCTGCGTCGCTATGACAAACGTCCTATCGCTTTTACCGCGGTTATGATCACTGCCAGCTCTCCCCTGTTCTTTTTCCTGGCCAGTGCGGTTATTGTCGATATGACTCTTTCCTTGTGCATTGTTGGCGCGCTTCTGGCCTACGGCGCTTTCCTGTCCGAATCAGACCGCCGCATTCAATCCGCCTGGAGCCTGGCAGTGTTTTTCTTTCTCGGACTCGGATTTATGACAAAAGGCCCAGTCGCCGTTTTGCTGTTCGGTCTGCCGGTCTTCTGCTGGACACTCTTTAGCGGCAAATGGCATACGCTTTTACATCATCGCTGGTTTACAGGAATTCTGCTGTTCTTAGCCCTGACTGTTCCCTGGTTTGTTGGTATGTCCCGCCATGTTCCCGGTTTTCTGACCTATTTTTTCATACATGAAAATCTGCTCCGCTATGTAACCCATAATTACGGCGATCAATTCGGCAGCGGCCATGTCTTTCCGTACGGTTCCGCCATCTGGATGTTTCTGGCTGGTACCGGCATTTGGTTTCTGCCGGCAGTGTACCTGCTCTACCAACGCCGGCATACTCTGCGCTCCTGTTTTTCCCTTATGCCCCCGCTGACCGGCATCTGCCTGACCGGATTCGTCGCTATTACTCTTTTCTGGTGCTGTGCCCGGCAACTTCTTATGACATATCTGATGTCGGCTATACCATTATTCAGCATCTGGTTCGCCGCCCTGGTTTATGTATACTATCCACAATACTTGCAGCTGATAAACCGTATTGCCGCCGGACTTCTTGTCGCGTATATTCTGGGATTGCTTATTGCCACACCGTTTATATGCCATTATCACTCTTTGAAACCAGCGCTTCATTACGCTCGCTCAACCCTCGGCTCGCCACCCGTCGTGTCTGTGCGCAAAGATGAATATTGTTCGGTGTTTTATGCCCCCGAATTAATTCAAATCCATCCCAAGGAAACTGTCGAAGACAGTATGCTGCGTATTCCCGTCTCGGATACCACCTCGGTGTTTTTGACGGAAAACCGGTATTTGAAACGAATTCCCGAAACCGACAGCGACATCCTTTCCAACCTCTGGCACTCAGGCAAATGGAACATTCTGCGCCGGATATCCGCACCAATGACCCCACCAAATGACAGCAAGCAATAAATGCCCTGTTTTGTTATAATAGGGTTGTATTTTAGAGATGGAATTCGTTTGACTGGATACTATCACCCTAACCGTTTTGCCATGAGGATTCTGGTAGTCGAAGATAATCAGCGCGTCGCCCGGTTTATCATTAAGGGATTGAGTGAAGAAGGGTATGCCGTAGATCACGCCGATCAGGGTGATGACGCTCTGACTATGGCGCGCAGAATCCCGTATGATTGCATTATTCTTGATATCATGCTGCCGGGCCTGGATGGCTTCAGTATCAGCTCCCGGTTGCGTCAGAACGACGCGCCGGTGCCGATTCTGATGCTCTCGGCCCGCAACAGTTTAAAAGATAAAATTTATGGTTTTGAATGCGGCGCGGACGATTTTCTGACTAAACCGTTCGCTTATACCGAATTGTCTGCCAGGGTTCGGGCTCTCATCAGACGGAAAGACGGTTCCGGTCAAACATGTCTTTCTGCAGATGATTTGACGCTTGATTTTCATGCCCGTCGCGTAGAGCGCGCGGGGACTGAAATTAAATTAACCAGGAAGGAATTCGCGTTGCTTGAATTCCTGCTCAGAAACAAGGACCGGATTGTAACCCGCACGGCTGTGTTAGAGCATGTCTGGGACATGCATTTTATCGGCGATACCAATATTGTTGATGTGTATATCCGCCGGCTGCGAATAAAAGTCGATGAAGGTTTCGAGCGAAGCCTTATTCATACTATACGAGGCGTAGGTTATGTTCTCAAGGAATAAAACGCGCAGAATGCGCTTTCTTATAACCGGCTGGTTTATCGCCGGTTTTCTGATCGCATCACTGCTTATTGCCTTGCTTTTCGTTGCTTATACTGTCTACATGATTGTCGCATCAGAAAAATATCACCTGAAAAACATAGCCAGAAGCATAGAACGCGAAATCAATCAGGATGATCCGGCCCGGTATGGCATCCCTGACGCGACTGTTCAATCGATTAATACAAAATTCAGCTTCATTGATTTAAGCGGTCAACTCGGGTACGCTATTGTTTCGACGAACGGTACGGTTGTGTATAAAACCCCTGACTTCAAACTGCCCGTCTCTTCCTATATTGGAAATGACAGTCACCGGCTTTATCTTGTCAGCGTCGCGCGGGGAAAAGATGTTGATGACATCCTGGAAAAATGGCGCTTTCTCTATTCCTATAACCGGCCGAACTATTATATTCTTGTTTACGATTATTATCGTTCCAACGCCTTTGAAAATTTCTTCTGGGGCTTATTGATTCTGCTGCCTTTCCTGATAGCCATTCCTGTTATTATCGGCTTTATTTACAGCAATCGCATTATTCTCCCTCTTAATGCTATCCATTCAACATTGCTCCGTATCCGTAACGGCGAACTGCACGCGCGTATTCCCGGCGGTGCATCGCTGGGCATTATCATTGATCTTGTTGACAGATTAAATCGAACCTTCGCGGAACTGGAACAGTCCTTCTATGCTTTAACTCGTTTCAGCGCCGATGCCGCGCATGAAATCAAATCTCCCATAACCGCCATTCGCGGCACGCTGGAAGTAACGCTCGCGCACGACCGTACATCTGAAGAATATCAAAATGCTCTCAGTGAATGTCTGGATGAACTTGCCGGTCTGTCCCACATTGTTGACAATCTGCTGTTGCTGGCTACTCCCGAAAGCAAAGCCAGCGGCTTTAATTTCTTCCTGCTTGATTATACCGACTGTATCGCCACTGTTGTGGATACCCTTACTCCTCTCGCCGAAAAATCCGGCGTTTCTCTTTCGCTTCAGGCCCCACAAGAGCTTATGGTGTTTGGTGATGAAATGTTATTAAGTCGAATGGCCTACAACCTGATTCACAATGCAATCAAGTTTTCCCCGGCCGGATCGTCCATTACCGCAAAACTGTATAGTTCCGAGGACGGTTCAATCCTTGAAGTCAGAGATGAAGGTATCGGCATCGAACCTGCCCAT
>CAZCLS010000175.1:0-7813 GCA_964499565.1 uncultured bacterium | reverse complement strand
AATTTGAACACAGGCAGGAAATCCGCGGTAAAGAGCTCGAGCAGCTTGAAACCAGGCTGAATGAGTATCGCAAGACACTCAAACAACGCGAAAAAAACAAGGAACAACTGATAGATATAGAAGTAAAACGATTGACGCAGGGGCCACAGTCGGTAGAATGGTAACAGACTGGGAACTCTTGATGGCATACAAACCGGCCGCGGAAAACCGCGGCTGGTTTTTTATTGAAAAAAGGAACAAAGGGGTTAAGAGGATTAAAGGGATTAAGGGGATTAAGGGGAGGAAAGGTTATCAGCCGCCGCCGGCTGCCAGAAAAACGGTAATATGGTCATTGTCTTGTAACAGGTATTCCGGCATTATCGCCTGGTGGTTGCACAACAGCACCAGATTGCAGGCCTGGCTATGTGTAATCTCGTAATGGCTGGCAAGAAAATCAGCAAGACTGATTTCTTTTTCCAGAATAAGCTGGTGTTCATTTTCGCCATAGGGATTTTTAATTGGGCCGAGTAGCGTGACAAAAATCTTCATAATGCGGAGCGCGGGGACTATCGTTTTAACACAGAGAGCAATCCTGCGCAGAGAACCAACAGGAACGCGAGCGGTTCAGGAATAGCAGGGGGCAGTTGGGCGGCATACCCGTTCATGCCGCGCGTGAGAGCAAGGGTGCCGGTCGGCGCGGTATATTTCCAGTAATACATATTCAGATCGGTTACATCAAGCGGTAAAAACACTTCCGTTAGTTCATGATTGATAGTAGTATACTGAAATCTGAACAGTGATAAATTGGGTCGTTTGCTCAGGTCGGGATTGTTGCTGAGAGGTTTGACCGGCACGAGCCATTCTCCGTCGGGTGAGGTAGTGCCGGAAGCGTCGATAGCATTGTCTATCATGAATCCGCCCGAAGAGGTAAATGCCAGGGGAGCATTGGAGAGAGCGGAGCGCAAAGGCAGGGAGTCGAACGGGACGGCGCTGGTATCAGGTTGCCCGTTGAACTCACGCTTGCGCAATCCGCCGGAAGGAGCGCCGGCAGACTGGCGCAGCCAGTTTGTCGGAATGGTCACCCAGGGAACACCGCCGGGGTTGACACATTCGAACATGACGGCGAAAGGATTGCCACCGGGGTCGTGGGTGTCATATTCAACCAGGAAATCATGCCAGCCCTGGGTTACCGTAGTAAAATTGCGATAAATACCATGCCTGAAAATACGGCCGGCTTCAATGAAACTCGAAGGAGATTTGGAAGGTCTGAAAACGTCTGAACGTCCGCCGCCCGCGCTCCAGCTCAGGGTATTATTATCATAGGTTTGAACATCAGAAGTACGAACCAAGTTCTGGCCGTCAACCTGGATTTTGACATTGCCCAGAGACAGGGACGAAAAAGCGTAGCGGCCCGATACCGGCGCGTAAAACTGGCCGTCGAACCGGACGGAATTATTAATAATGCTGCCATAGGACCAGATATGACTCGGATCGGCCGGAGCCACCTGGTACAACGCTGCCGCGGCGCCGGGAATCGGATCACCGTTCAGGTCGGTCAGGCGAACGATAGTAGTGTCAGGCACTTCGAACTGCTGCCAGAAATGATTGCCGTCATAATAGTCTTTAAATGACGTAGTATACCTGTTCCAGTAATGAGGTTCGACATGGGGGTCTTCATGGAATCTGCCGCTGCCGACATTCTGGGCGCCGAAGCGTTCGCGCACATGGCGGTTGTGTTTGAACTGCAATTGATAGGAGAATCCTGAAGCGCTTAAGGGAGACCAGCCGTTACCGGGAGGATTGCCATACCCCATAATGCCCTGCATGATAGCGCGATTGCCGGGATAGAACGCCGGTATAGTACCATTATATTCGGGAATGATAAGGTTGATGCCCGGCGGGATTGCCATGGAGGCGTAATCGCAGTGATGGCGTCCCATGTGATGACCGAGCTCATGAATCAGGGCGATTTCAATCACGGAATAATCAGGGAAAACGGTTGTATACCAGTAACTCATGGGATGACCTTCACCGGGCTGCCCGGGAGAGATGACGCTGGGGAAGCCCCATTCCAGGTCAAACAGGTATTTTTTGGCTGAGAGACCCGGCGTAAACATATACGGTCCGTTACCCCAGACAAGCGTATTGGAGGGAATCACGGAAACATCCATCAGGGCCACACGCGGCAGGGAATAACGTTGAGCGCCGAAATAGCGGTTTTCAGCTAATGCCATATATTCATTAATCTGCCGGGCATGGCGCTGGGCCCAGTCTTCATAGGAATAGGTGCCGCCGCGCCATGGCTGGGCGGGAGCACTGGTCACGGTATTCGTGCCGTCGGTTTCGTAATATACGTTTTGGCGCACACCGAGCATAGTGCGGCCAAACCAGTCATAGGTCGGCTGTTCTATGACAAATCCCAACGCGAGGGAATGTGTCAGGATTTCAAGCTCGTTGTTGTGTTCATAGGTGTAGGTGCGGGTAGTGCCGGGATCATAAAACGTCTCATTGACGGCATTGGAGATATCAGCCTGGCAAAGCAGGATATAATCACCGTCGGTCCAACTGCCGGAACCGAACGCGGTAGTATTCGTAACCAAGACCATTTCTCCGGGGTCGAGTGAGCGAACGGGAAGCGTCTGCAGACTATCTGCGACAACTGCATCACCGGAATCTTTTGTAGCAAAGCTGACGGAGAAGGGACCGGAAGGCACACCGCCTTTATTCTGGATATGAGCGATAAAGCCGACCGGGTCTCCCGGCTCGGGCCAGTTTTTTTCCTGCCACCAGTCATACATGGGGGTACGGGAAATGTACAGAAGATTAATATCGGGGGTATTCGTCATACCGCCCGCGGCATAGGATTTAAGGTTGTCGGCTGGTTCCTGAGCGAAGATCAAGGCGGAAAATCCTGCAAACAAAAGCAGGAAACAGAAGTGGCGCTGATGCGGTGAGGGTACTGTCATGAGGATAACGTAGTACATGTTAAGCCGGAATGCCGCCGGTATAGTATGATACACAGCAACGGACCCGCTATGCCGGCGAACGGTTCGGGAATAATAACATTCCAGTGGGATGATTCTGATATGAGCGTTTTTCTGACAAGGGGGGTCGGATAGGAAACAGCTACAGAGACAGTACTGGTCCAGGATGAAAATATGTCATGCGAACAAACCAGTATGTCACCGGTAGCACCCGGCACGGGAACACCATCAACCGCCCAGGTGAACTGAATACCGGGCACAGGTATTGGAGAGATATGCAGCACCGCATTGCTAGCGATGCTGTAAACCGTGCTGCCCGGGGCAGGATCGATTGAATCGGCCATAGAAACCATGTTGAAATATTCCAGTGCCAGGGCTTCTCGGCAGACCGGGCAGAAGCCGCAACTGAGGGCGCGCATCATGCAGCAGCGCCAGGGGCGGTAGATTCCGGTTTGATGATACATGGCACCTTCAAATGTACCAACCACATTATCGTATGCGGCCGTGTCGGGCGTAGGAAGCGGGGTACCTTCTTCGACCCAGATCAACCATTTCAGGTTCGAGCCCGAAGCGTCAATGTCAACATTGGGATTTGATGGATCCGCTCCGGTGTACGGGCCTTCATGATCATAGTCATATTCATCGGCAAGATTACCGAATGAATGGCCGAATTCATGCAGAATTACTCCCGCTGCGGCACTGTTTACGGATGAGACGGCGATAGAACCGCCGCTGCCGCCGTACTTTGTTGAATTTACCAGGACAATAATTTCATCCCACACACCAGCACCGACATAGTTGTTGGCGGCGGTATAGGCAAGGCTGCCGCCGTCACCGGTTACGCACAACAACCGTTCGATATTGCCGCACCAGAACGCGCTGTTGAAATACGTGTCTTTTACAGTTCCCCCCGCCGCGGGTGAGGCGTCTTCATAGTCAGCTCCCTCCTCATTACTTTCAACGTCTATCGCATAAACATTGGCTCCCTGAAAAAACAGGTTCCAGGGCGGGGTTGTTCTGAATGCATTTACGAGAGTTGCCACATCGTTTGAAAAATCCCCGGCGGCCAGATTGGCGGTGGTATACCCGTCACCCAGCACAACCAGGACCAGGCGATTGGCATCATCGCCTGTATCAACTACTTTATGCATGCCCACCGGGCCTTCTGCCATAAGGGACACAACCGGTGTGTTGCGCGCGGCTTCGCTAACAGGCAGGGATATGACCTTTAAGGTAAGAATACGCGGTATACGAACCGTTGACGTAATGGCGGTCATGTCGTTTCGTGTCAGACGCAGTTCTGAGACTGAAGAAAGATCCGGTGGTCCGGCAACGCGGAGAATGCAGTACTCGTCCGGGAGCATGGTAGACGGCAGGTTGCCTTCTTCGGGCGGCACACGCACACCGGTTGTAACAATAACTGAGTTGGAGAAGAGGAGTGAGCCGGACTGGGACAGCCAGGTAAGTGAGTAAGGGAGTGAGACGGGCCGGCCCAACGTTCCGGGCGACCGGACCTTTTTGGTCAGTGCCGGAATACGATCTGCGTGTTCCAGCAAGGCCTGATCATCTGAAACCCTGATAGTCAGCTGCCAGAAGTTTGATGACGGATCAACGCCGGCATAAGCGGATGAGAGGGTCAATGTAAGAAAAACAACAAAAATGGAAATTATCTTCATCATAGGTACGAGTATATGGTTAATCTAACATAAGTATACATTATACCATGCACAAACACAATATTATGAACATCCCCAAAATCCGCGATTGGATGAAAGAAGGGGACGAAAATGTGGCGTGTCACAATTTTCGCGAAGAATTATACCTGTTTTATCCTCGTGATCGCGATCGGATGAACAAGTTTGATGGCGTTCGGGCGGAAAATAGCGTTATTATACAAAAAACAAAGGATATTTTTTTATCCCTCCTTTGCACCCAATGGGTGAACGTAAAAAGCCCGCATGTCATCCCGCCCTGACGGGTAGCCGTATGCACAGTTTCTACCGCGTTGTGAGACACTTGGCGTATACAAATACGCTCGCGTATCTCACGCCTTGTATCTGCTACACCTACGTCTATCGAGGAATTTGAGACATCTCTTGACTGGAACAACCATAAATGATAAAATGAATATCATTCATATAATGACAAATAATTGGAGATGTCTCATGGGTACTAAAGAACGCCGGCTGCGGGAGAAAAAACAGCGCAAGCTGCATATCCTGAATGCAGCGAATGAATTGTTCCGGAAGCAGGGGTACGATACAACCACGATGCCCCAGATCGCGGAAAAAACCGAATTGGCGTTAGGCACGCTGTACTTGTATTTTCCCAGCAAAGACGCCTTGTATACGGCACTGCTGCTGGAGGGATATGAAGCGATGTTGAAAGCCTTGCGCGCGGCGCGCGCCTCGGTGAGCCGCAAAGCCCCGCGTATACAGTTTGAAGCACTCCTGGACTCTTTTTTCGAATTTGCGCGGGCATATCCGGAATATTTTGAAATCATATTCTTTATTCTGCAGAAAGAAGGTCAACGACAGGACTTTCTTACCCAGAAGGAATTGCAGGAGCTGTGGAATAAAGAACAGCAGTGCAAGGATATTGCTATTGATATCCTCAAACAGGCGGGTCATCCGGAGCAGGACTTAAACGAAACAGTCAATGCGGTCTGGTCGATGATCGGCGGCGTTTATTTTTATTTTAAGGGAGTTGGCACTGAAGAATTACATGCCGTGGCAGCGAAAGCCAAGCGGATTATCTGCAGTGCATTATTCACCAAAGGACGGGCATCATGAAAAAAATACTTATAGTCTTATGCATCGCAGGATGCGGCATATGCAGCGCGATCGATGATTATCTGTTAGTAAAATCATCTCCATTTTACCAGGATGAGCGGAATCCGGGCCGGCTTACTAAGGATCGGATAAACGCCTGGCCGTTTTTCTATTCCAGTCAAACTGACCTGTCGGTATTATGGCCGATGATCGCGGTTACTGACGCGGGTAATGCGGTATATCCGCTGTATTCCTGGTATTATGGCGAAGAATTCAATCTGTTCTGGCCGCTCAGCAGTTTTGATCTGGATGATGATGGCGGCAAACGGATACTTAACACATACTGGGACAAGGATTCTTTTATCAGTGTTCCGTTCTTTTTCAAAGACGAAGATTACTGGCTGGCAATGTTTGTGGCCGGTATGGATTCGAATGAATGGTACAGCGTGATGCCGCCGATGTGGATTCACTGGTATGCCGATGACTCCTGGTTCTGTCTGCCGGCAATGACTGCGTATAAGCATGATGCTGATGGGTATTCATACACCACCTTTCCCCTGTACCACCAGAGTCGTGATTATGAAGAGTTTATGAGCTGGGCGGTCTGGTCCATGTATATGCACTGGAGTAATCCGAAAGAATCATACACGCATGTATTTCCACTGCTTTTTTCATATGAAAATATGAATACAAATAATCCTGAACGGGTGAGCAGTATATTTCCGTTGTATCTGTCAAGCAGAACGGGAACTGATTCGATGTTGTTTACGCCGTTGTTTGGTCTGTTGCGGGGAGAGAACACCCGGGGTGTTGTTACACCTTTAGTCAGCTCGGGACATGTTAACGACACTCATTTTTTCAACCTGGCCGGCTTGTTGTATCATCACAACTGGAACGATACAACCTCGAGTCAGTATACGCATATAGTATATCCGCTGTTTTCACAATATCGGTCATTGGACACGTTGGAAACGAAAGTGCTCTGGCCGCTTTTTTCCTATGAACGGAATAGCACTAACAGCTTCAGTTATTCAATACTGCCCTTATATTCGTATACCTGGAACAAACTGCCCGGTCCAGAAGAACGCCAATCAATATCGACAGTATATCCATATTGTGAAAACCGATTATGGATACTGCCATGGATTCTGCATAAAACCGGAATTCAGTATAAAACTACCGATCAGCCTGCGGATGAAAAAGAGCAACAGGAAGCTGGCGTGCGATCCTATGACGACCAATACTATTTACAGACACACGATTACCGGTTATCATCATTCTGGCCATTCTGGAAATATGAAAACGCAAAGGAGTTCGAACGGGAATTCTCAATGTTAACATGGTTGTATACATATAATCAGGAATGGGATGAGCAGAAGCAGGAGCATACCCGGGCGCGGGTTTTATGGCGATGGCTGATGTATGAGCGGAGAGGCAAGGATATCGCCATGGACATTTTCCCCTTTATAACCTATGACAAAAAGCCGGAAGAAGCCTATTCACAGTTTTCAGTTTTATGGCGCTTGTACCGCTTTGAGAAAGAAGGAAATCAGAGGAACCTGAATCTGTTTTTCATTCCTTTTTCATGGGGTGGTGAATAAACAAGTGCGCCTTGCGTGGCAGGAGCGGAAGTTTAGGGGCCAGGCAAGGCAGGCTGGTCAAACTGATTCACCGGTGAAACGAGCTCACCGGGGTGTGAAGGTATAAAGTGTATTTTTTGGCGTGATGTGTTAAGTAATCCAAACCAAGTTAATCAAATGAAACCCGAACCAATCTATATAGCACATAATCTTAGATTGCCACATAATTTATCATATGGCTGAACCGGATGGGCTTATACTGGAATCTTTCCGGAAAGACCGTCAAATGAAATGATAACGGCACTGACAAACGAATGGCGTGGAGATGGTTTAGAACTGTATGCCTACACATGGAAACAGAAAGAAATACAGTTTACATTCAAAGCGAAACCTGAATGTGTGCCGCAGGTGGCTGCTCAACGAATAAAAGGCAGATTGGATCGAGCATTTCGAACTTCAGAAATTCATGTGAAGTTCAGTAGAAAGGTAACGCTTCGTT
>CAZCLS010000174.1:0-7847 GCA_964499565.1 uncultured bacterium | reverse complement strand
AAATTTCCCTTTGATGACACCGATGTCTATAAGATTATCGAGGGGGCGTCATTCTCACTCAGTGTCCATCCCGATCCGGAGTTGGACCGCTATCTCGATGATATTATCACCTTGATTGCCGCGGCCCAGGAAGATGACGGATACCTGTTCACACCGATCACCAACCGGTCAGCCGGCTTGTATCACCGGATTGGGAGCGGCCGCTGGGAAATGTTGAAACAGTACAGTCATGAACTGTATAACTGCGGTCATTTGTATGAAGCCGCTGTGGCGCATTACCAGGCGACCGGCAAGCGCAGTCTGCTGGATGTTGCGATCAGGAACGCGGAATTGATCGACCGGACATTTGGCCCGGGCAAGAATGAAACACCGCCAGGCCATCAGATTATAGAAATGGGATTAGCCCGTTTATACCGGGTAACGGGCGAAGAACGGTATCTGCAATTAGCAAAATTTTTCCTGGAGACCCGCGGCCCCGGCGGCCGGGCATACAGCCAGGAACACAAAAAAGTACTGGATCAGGATGAAGCCGTCGGGCATGCCGTGCGCGCGGGGTACATGTATGCCGGCATGGCGGATGTGGCGGCCTTAACCGGTGATGAACGCTTTCTGGCGGCGGTAGACCGGCTGTGGCAGAATGTTGTCACAAAAAAATTGTATATCACCGGCGGTATCGGTTCGCGCCATAGCGGAGAAGCATTTGGCGAAAATTATGAACTGCCTAATGCGTCCGCCTATTGTGAAACCTGTGCCGCGATCAGCAATGTTTACTGGAACCATCGCTTGTTCCTGCTGCACAATGATGCCAAATATATCGATGTGATGGAACGCACGCTGTATAACGCGCTGCTGTCAGGCATATCGTTTGACGGCAAAGAATTTTTCTATCCAAACGCTCTGGAATCATATGGCCAGCATAAACGCAGCCCATGGTTCGGCTGTTCCTGCTGTCCGGGCAATGTCACCCGTTTTATTTCTTCAATAGCCGGGTATGTCTACGCGCAGCATAAAGACGAAGTATATGTCAACCTGTTTATCGCCGGACGGGTAACTGTTGATGTGGGCGGAACGAAGGTGGAACTTGTCCAGGAAACCAGGTATCCCTGGGACGGTGCGGTAGCAATTACGGTTAAGCCTGAAATGGCAGGAGAATTTACCGTGAAGATCAGAATCCCGGGCTGGTGCCGCAATGAAGTCGTTCCGTCCGACTTGTACAACTATCTGGGTGAGAGTAAGGAGAAGCCGTTATTGTCGGTGAACGGTTCAGCTGCAGCCGTGGAAATTGAAAACGGCTATGTCACAATCAGACACGTCTGGCAGGCTGGAGATGTGATACGCCTGAACCTGCCGATGCCGGTTCGCAGAGTTGTGTGCAACGAATTGGTTCAGGAAAACATTGGCAAAGTAGCCCTGGAGCGCGGCCCGCTTGTGTATTGCCTGGAATGGCCGGATGTCGAGGATGAACATGTAGTTAATCTGCTGCTGCCTGATAATGCGCTGTTGGAGACAGAATTCCGCGAGGATTTGTTTAACGGTGTCCAGGTTATTACCGGAACTGCCATGGCTTTTTATACCAGGCCGGAGGGCGCAAGCATGCAGCAGGAAAAGAAATTTACGGCAATTCCGTATTATGCCTGGGCTCACCGCGGCCAGGGGGAGATGGCCATCTGGCTGGCGCGAACGCCTGAGGCGGTACGGCCGTTGCCGGTGGATACCCTGGTGCAGCGAAGCACGGTCAGTTTTTCTCAGGGGCATAATCCGAATCATCGTTATTTTTGCTGGATGCCCGAACGTGAATCGTTGGAATGGATTCAGTTTGATTTTCCGGCTGTCGAGACGGTGTCGTCAGTCGAAGTGTACTGGTTTGATGATACCGACAACCGCGACCGGGATTATCCGGATTCCTGGCGGATTTTGTACAAAAAGGGGGATGAATGGCTGCCGGTACAGGCAGCAGGACCGTATGAGATAAGTCGTGATACATTTGTGACGGTGCCGTTTGAGCCGGTGAGCACGACGGCACTGAGGATCGAAATACACGTACCGCCGGTTGGGGGAGGACTGCTGGATGTGAGGGTACAGTGAGAAAATGGTTGATGGTTAATGGATAATGGTTGATGGAACGTTGTCAGGGTTCAGGGTTCGGATTCGCAGCAATACTTTTAGTATTGATGGAAGTGGTAAGGGATTAAAGGGACCAAAGGGACCTAAACGACCTAAAGGACCTGAATGAGATGAAGGCCGGGATGTTTGTGTCCCGGCTTTTTTATTTTCAGCCTGGAAGCTGGACACCGGCGTGCGGATGTGTAGGTTGGAGTACACGCTTTAGCGTGGGAAAAAATAATAGGGAAACATAACTATCTAAATAAGATAAACATAAAAGGAATTCAGGCACGAAATATGCTTTTTTTTTTTTTTATATTTTTTTTTTTTATTTTTAAAGTGTGATATAATAGTTGGAGTGTTATGAAATCGTGATACTACTATTAAGGAGATATACGTATGTGTGGGAAGAATCCCAACTCAAACTGCGTTCAATCCCCGGCAGGCACAATCGGGCTGCTTCTCCTGGTTAGCTGTTCGCTTGTGTCGTTCGCGAGCACGAATATTCCCAGCCAACCACTTCCATCAACCGCATCAATCCAAGCAGAAACAATAGCAACCGGCCAACCGATCGATGGGAATTTATATGAATTCAGTTATACGCTTGATTGTGCCAGGGAGTTAGGATTCAGGAGCATAGTGGAATTGTTGGAGGAGGAAGACTACCCTGCGGCATTGAAGAATTCGGAAGAAAAGACCAGTGCGGGATTTCCGTGGAGTACGGAAACAACCAATGGATATCAATACGGTTTTTTCGCGGAAGCATTGAAAGGCGTCTGCCTGGAAAAGATGGGGGAGGTAGTCAAGGCGTACCGGGCATATCAGAATTCACGGTATTATTGTGATGAAGATATCGCATCATTATCATTTCCAGGTCCAAGGCTGGAAGTGTTTGTTGGTATTGGCCGGATGTGCAGCATGGCCGGCAGGGAGTATGATGCGCTGGCATATCTTGATACAGCCCGCATGGAAGGATCTGAACGGCCACGTATCGCCGTTGCGGCTGACCGGGCGATGATAACCCGCGCGCAAGAAATTGGGGACTATGATGAAGCGTTGATACTCTATGAAGATTTGCAGACATTTACCGAATTAACCAAAGTTGAATATATCAATTATGCGCAATTGAATATGATTAAACATAAAAACCGCACAGCATTTCAATTACTGACGGAAGGTATGTTTCGCAAAGGTATAGACAATGATCAAGGAGTACATGATCCGCTGGTTGATTGTTTCCTGGCACATATGTGTCTTGCGGAAAAAGAAGACATTGAACTATTTTATTATGTGCTGGGCGATGCGGTTGCGCATGCGCGGGCATTGAAAGGAGACGAAGAGTTACTCGCGACACTAATCCAATGCAGGAAAGTAATGTGCGACCTTTATCCTAGATTGCTGGAGGAAAAAGATATAGACCAGTTAAAGAAGAGAGTCGCTCATCTGCAAACAAAACCCAGCCCGGAATTGTTACAGAGAATCAGAAATCAATACAAAAGAAAAACGACCGCAGTAGTGAAACCACGAAAATCCAAAAAAATTCACATGCCAACCGAAAGACAGGAAAATGATATTGAATTACTGTTGATGGAGGCTGAATATGACCGTGTCAATAAAAATACAAGTACTATACGCGGGAAATATGATCATGTATTGATGATATGCTCAAATCGTCTTGATGAATCACTCCTTTATGACGGCACGCCAATCAAATTGGCTGCGGAAACAGGCAATATGGTAGTTCGAACCGTAGAACTGTTGATGATGCTGGAAAACCAGACAGCGGTGACTGACTCACTGGCGAAAATAATTCAAAAATTAAATCAATTAGCATTAATAACTCACCGGAATGCTGGCATTCGCACCGAGATATTCAACATTGTTACCTTATATTTGGAACGGTATAAAGATCCAAAATGGGAGGAATGGTTGACATATGAATATGAAATATTATACCAGGCGCTGCCGGCTTATGGCATGTATAACAGAATATTACAGGAATCATATATACAATATAATGTGTACAATAATAACTGGGAAGATGCGATATGCCTGTTGGAGGAAATGGAGGAGAGTCATCCGGATATGCAGTTCATGCTGCGCAAGGCACTAGGCGGCTTTTATGCCGCGACAGGAAATCCTCAAAAAGCATTTTCAATCTGGTTGAAAGGTTTTATGTGGCATGGTTCACCGGAACAGTATGAGATGTTGTGTAATACAACTGTAAGCTGGGCATCAGAGGAGGAGCGAAAGATATATCCGGAAGTGCTGAAGACGGTATATTTTAAAAAAGCAATCCAGAACTGGCCGAGTTACCTTGATAAACTTAAACAAGCATGTGAATGGAACGGCACTGTAGGAATTACGCTGCAAATGTATGACACCGCAAAAAAGCTTAACAGTACAAATCTGTTAACAACCGTGCTGAAAACATTGAAACAACCTGGAAGTCTCCTGGCGGCAGCAAGAATATATCTGAAGAACGGTGACCCACGTAATGCGGCGAAGTATGCGTTTGAGGCGTTGCGACTGAAATCACGCATTATACATGATATACGGCCAATACGTTACATAACTGTGTGTGTGTTGCCAACGGAAGAAACTGAGATACTCAGTATATGCAAAAATGACATGCCCGCCGAATTGCGCGAAAACTATGTTCAATGGCTTGATACACAACAGCGCCAACAAACATATCCAAACATCAAACAAGCATACGAAAAAGAATATCGTATATGGAAAGATAACAACGCACTTGTGGAGTAATCACAATGAGAACGCTGATACTATTTTTGATAGTGATGACCACCGGGGCCAGAGCTCTGAAGACAGAAATCGTGTCAAGTAATAATACCCAAAACGGTAAAAATGTCATTGTAGTTAAAAAGGTGACCGGTTACACCCTGAGTCCCAGTAATATAACTGAAATGATCCATCAGGCTTTTATCACATCAAATCTTGTAGATGTAAGCGCGGTGGAATCACTGCTGAAGAAAATGGAGGAAGACTACCGGGGGTCAAGTGGCTTGAGCAAAACTTCCCAGGCGATCCAAACCTTGCTCAGGAGTTTGTATAATGACACAACACTCAGTTCACAACAGAAGATGACATTGCTGCTAGAATGCTGGCAATTATCATATCTCGAACGAGTTAAAAGGTTTAATTTAGATTTGATACCTGAAAACAAAAGAACTATTGCAGGCCATTCAGCCCATGTACCGATGGCAGTATCTGCTGCTGCATTGAAATTATTTAGACAAATATATACTGATGAAACCGCCGATCCGGTAACACGCGCGCAGGCGTATCATTACACTTCGCAAATATATAAAAATTTTTACAGGCGTGAAGAGGCAGATAGAAACTTGCTCAAGGCGGAAGAGTTGTATAAGGCAGCTGATAATACAAGGGGACTGTATGAAGTGAATTTTGACTTGGCCGTTAACTGTCAAAATAAAAGGGAATTTGATAAGAGTGTAAAATATTTTTTTAAAGCAACGGAATATGGAAAAGTATTACCTGAAATAGATGAATACGAACCATTAAGATTTGCTTTTGAAACTTATGTTTATGATGAGAAATATGACGAAGCTATTGCTTTGTACGATATATTACTCAAGGAATACAAATATGATGCGATTACAAAATATAATTTCATGTATGAGGGTGCGAAGAAAAATAGCAAATTCAAATTCAGTCCGTCATATTATTTGTTTTATGACTATGTGAGTGAAATACCCGGGATTCGTCCTGATTGGAAGGAATTTACCTGGAAAAGAGAAGAGTATATGGCATATGTTTCCGGACTGCTTGATGAATTAATAAAAGCAGACTCAGTTAATAAAAAATAAAAGGAGGCGCGAATTCAAATTTGAATTTGTCATATGATAGAAGGAATGGCCCAGTTGTATGACATTGACCAACGCGTATGCAAAATCAAAAATAACTAAATCTACACATCGACCAACACAAATGGATAGACATTATCCCCGGCGTTAAAAAAGTCGACACGGACAAAAATGGTGGCCGGGGACGGACCACCCTCCAGACATATAGAGAGCTTATGGAGGGTGGCTGTCACAGCCACCGATGGGCACTCGAAGTATCGCTACATCTTACTCTCATACAGACAGGTCCAATTATCCACCGGCTCTTTCGGCAAGGCCGAAATCTCCGTCGGCCACATTATTTTTGTAGTTTTAAGACAGCCTCGGGGACGCAAGCCCTCCACATTTAATAAGGAGTAGGGCAGGTCTTCCAGCCTACCACCACGTCTGCAAGCACCAGAATCCCAAAATCAACACAACGACCAAGATGGACATGTGGAGGGACGTCGTCCCCGACGTCCGGAAAAGCGAACATGGTGGCCCGGTCCTTCACAAGAAGAAAACAGCCTGAAGGCTGGACTCCAACTACTTTGCGATCTCCGCGGCACTGCGTCTTTGCGTTTAGATTGTTTGCTACAGTGTTACTTTCTCGATGACTATATCGGTAATATCGAAATAGCTTTCGGGCTGGGCGGTGTTGAGATTGAAATACAGCCAGCAGGGGGCGAAATTTTCAGTGCGGCCGGTTGCCGCTTTTTTAATAGTGAACGTTTTGTTGAATTGCCGCCAGGCCGGTGTGGCGGTCAAATCGAACCGGACGCCTTCGCCGAATTTGTAGACGCGGGTGTCACCCTCGACCTGGGATTCGCCGTGACGGCCGATGCCCGTGGTTACGGTAACATTATTGCCGCGGTACATAAAACGCAGAGAGAATTGCTGACCATATTCGATTTGCAGATTGGGATATTCAAACGAGCTGTCCCGGCCGAAATACCCGTCGCGCAGAAATACCCGAGCGTAGGAACGGCGTGTGCCGGTTGCCGGATCAGTTTCCTCCTGTATTTCATGCGTTGCGCCGGAATTGCCGTAACGTACTTCCCACCACCAGGGGCAAGGCGGGTACTGATTCCAGGCCGGTTTGGGCACCGTGCGCGGTTTGTACAGGTCAACGCCTTTCAACGGAATGGCTTTGTCGAATTTCGGTTGAGTTCGTGAGCCGCTGTTGCGGCTGATGAAAATGCTGCCGTCACTGGTGCCGAGGAACAAGTCCAGATCTTTATCGTTGTCGACATCAGCCAGGTAGGGGCGCACAAATTCACCGACGGGAATCACTGAACCGCCGACAGAAATTTGAGTCGCGGCCGGGGCGGTCAGGTAGGGTGTGTCCGCGGTACGATGGGCTGGATCGTTTTCATACAAAGTCAGAGCACCGGTACGTTCACCGACTAACAGGTCGGGATCGCCGTCGCCATCCAGGTCGCCGATAGTCGGGGTGAGATGTTCGCGTCCCATGCCGTAAGCCAGCCAGTTGCGGGGTGCGGCGGTAAAATCAGGATTAGAGTTCTGACCGCCGTTTTTGAAAAGATAGACTGAATTGGCTGAATAGGAACCTTCGCCGACAATCAGGTCATTTTTGCCGTCGCCGTTCCAGTCGACCAGACGGGGAGCAAGGAAGCTGCCGATGAACACAGGTTTGTCACCTTGCATAACGAGCGGAAAGGACTTCGACAGATCGACCGGCAGGCGGTCGCGCAGGCGCTTGCGGTCAAGGTTGGCATAGGAAGGCAGGTATTCGGCATCGAGGAAGGTGCCGTCTCCCTTGTTTTTCATAATCTGGATCGCGCCTTCCACCGTGCCGACCAGGACATCATTAAAGCCGTCACCATTATAATCAGCGACATCGATATTGATAGCCTG
>CAZCLS010000173.1:0-7857 GCA_964499565.1 uncultured bacterium | reverse complement strand
CCGGCCTTCAATCCGAGATGCTGCAGAAATGTTTCCCGGTCCCAACCCTGCTCGGTTGCCACCTGCGGCAGAAACACACCCTGGTTCCATCCCTTTTTGAGAACTACTCCGTGTTTGCCCGCTATTACCTTGTCCGGTGAATCAATCTTCCGCAAGGGAGTCATGACTGATATTTCAATATCGATATCCTTAAGTTCATCCGGTTTCACCGCGGGAAAGCGCGGGTCTTCCGTGGCGGCATTGCAGGCATTTTCCCGCACCGTTTCAGCCAGGGGCTTGATGCCTTCTATATACCCGATACAGCCCCGCAGATCACCGTGCTCATGCAGCGTGACAAACGCCCCCGCGCGCTCTTTCAAACGCGGTGTCAAGGTATAGTTTTTAAGGTCTGGCTTGCCTTTGCCTTTTACATGGCTTTCGAGTGTATCCCGCGCAATCTTAAGCAGTGTCTGTTTTTCTTCCGATGTCAGTGCCGCTTCATCCCCGGTCTTTTCGGCTTCCTTCACGGCCGCGCGCGCTTTGAGTGTTTCCGGTTTTCCAGCTTCATCATAAAACACCAGAGCTACATATGATACGCTGTGAGAATAATCATTGTCGGCATCTCCCGACTTGTAATACTTGAGTAATTTTCCCTCGACCGTCTCGGGCAGAGCAGCTAACATTATCGGTGTCGCCGTAACTCCGTCCCAGGTAATCCCGGTATTGCGGGAATAATCGAACAACCCCGGTATATCACGTTTCAGCACCAAATCCACGGCGCCCATATCCAATTTGGTGATGTTTTCGCCCACATTCATCTTGAACGGGGCAAAACCGAACATGGCGCCATAGTGCGTGAAATCTGTACTGGCTACCAGGACGTCGTTCGGGCCCATGCATGATGCAACCAATGCGCCGAATTCCCGGGCTTCACGGGCTGATATTAATCCGACCAGCATTGGTATCAGCTTGAAACCAGGTGATACAGTTTGAAGAAACGGCAGCTCCAGTTCCAGCGCATGTTCAGTGACATGGGCCTGGGGAATATTTGTAAGCAGTGGACTTTTGCTCAACGAGGCAATACAGTCCGCATCAAGGTCTACCAGACCGAGGGGCGTTTCATACGCGTCAACCTCCGGAATCGATACTCCTTTAAACGCCATGTGATGAGAAGGGCCCATCAGGAAGACGCGCTCGACTTTCTGCCGTTCCAGCTGTTTCATACTGTAGGCCGCGCACAAGCCGGAATAGGCATAGCCGGCATGCGGTACTATCATTCCTCGCACCACGATGCCGCTAAGAACGGTATCGACCTGGGCGAGATAGCGGTTGACTTCTTTCTGCAGGGCGTCTTTCGTGCCGGGATACCAGCTGCCCGCCACGGCTGCCCGCCGGATTCGTTGGGTGTTCATAGGTTTCCCTCCGTAACAGGATGTACAGCATACGATACTACACACAAGCACCAGCCATAGTCCGGCCAGGCATCTCACGCAGTCTTGAAGATGATGTGTGTTCATACCGTTACCTCCTTGTGTGGTTCGATCGCTCTGCAAATGCGCGCATAAGCCGGCCCGGTTTATGCCGACAATGCCACTTTTACCAGCCCTCTGAACAGCGGATGAGGTTTTGTAGGCTGTGATTTGAATTCCGGATGCGCCTGCGTTGCGATAAAGTATGGATGAGCCGGCAGTTCTATTATCTCTACTAATAATTCGTCCGGGGATAGTCCCGACAGTACCATGCCGTTCTGCTCAAACCGCTCCCGATAGGTATTGTTAAATTCATAGCGGTGACGGTGCCGTTCGTCTATCTGCTCGCTGCGGTAAAGGGAGCGTGCCAGCGTTTTGGGCTTCAGCACGCAGGGATATGCTCCCAGCCGCATCGTCCCGCCCAGTTGGCTGATGCTTTTCTGTTCCGCCATCAGGGCGATTACCTGGTGTTCCGCCTCAGGATCCCATTCCTCCGATGTGGCTCCGGCCAGGCCGCATTTATTGCGCGCGAACTCTATCACCGCGCACTGCATGCCTAAGCACAAGCCCAGAAACGGTATGTTGTTTGCCCGCGCATATTCAATCGCCAGTATTTTGCCTTCGATGCCGCGGTGCCCGAACCCGCCCGGCACTAAGACGCCCTTGACTCCCTTCAAAATCTCCGACGCGCCCTGCTTTTCTATGTCTTCCGCTTCAACACTGCGTATTTTCACTTTCGTGTCCAGTGAAAATCCAGCGTGATCCAGCGCTTCGTAAATTGATTTGTAAGCGTCGCGCAACTTGGTGTATTTGCCTACGACTGCAATTTCCACTTCCTGCGACGCGCTGAGCAGGGCATTAATCATCTTGCGCCAGGAGGCCATATTGGCCGGCGGCGCGTCCAGGCTGAGATATGAGAGAATAATATCATCCAGTTTCTGCTTCTGCAGTTCCAGGGGTACTTCGTAAATGGAATGCTGCACATCCTTCTCTTCTATCACTGCCCGGCGGTCGATATTGCAGAATAACGCCAGCTTCTGAAAATGCTCCTCGCTCATGCTGGTTTCACACCGGCAGATCAGTATGTCTGGCTGAATGCCGATACCGCGCAGAATGCCGGCCGATTGCTGCGAGGGCTTGGTCTTCATCTCCCCCGCCGCGCGAATGAATGGCACCAGGGTCAGATGCATGAACAGCGCGTTGCCTTTGCCTAGTTCGTGATATAATTGCCGGATTGCCTCCAGAAACGGCAGCGATTCGATGTCGCCCGCGGTTCCCCCGATTTCCGTCAGTACAACATCAACATCGTCTGACCCTATCGACCGGATGGCTTCCTTGATTTCATTGGTAATGTGCGGTATTACCTGCACCGTGCCTCCCAGGTAATCACCGCGCCGTTCTTTGGTCAGCACCGAATGATAAATCTGGCCGGTGGTATAATTTGACTGGCGCGAGCAGGGTATGCCGGTAAATCGTTCGTAATGTCCCAGGTCCAGGTCCGTCTCAGCGCCGTCTTCGGTGACGTACACCTCGCCGTGTTGAAAGGGCGACATCGTGCCCGGATCAACATTCAGATACGGGTCCAGCTTCTGCAGTTTCACGCGCAGACCGCGCTGTTTCAGCAGTAACCCGACTGACGCTGACGTTATTCCCTTTCCCAGGGATGATACAACTCCGCCGGTAATAAATATATGCTTGGACACTCCCGAATCTCCTTGTATTCCATTTTTACAAAACAGCAGCAATACTGAATATTGACATCAGGCTAATTATAGCAAATTTGCCCGATTGTGAAAAGCAGGAAGTAGCCATCGGGGTCAGGCATTGAATATTAACTTTTAATTTTATGGACATCGAGAACGACGTCCCTGCACATTCGACTCGCGAATCATAGACTGCGACTCATAACAGGAATATTTTGTTATCCCGGCATTGGTCTATCATACCTTCCGGCCAGATACTGGCCTGAATTTCCCCGATGTGCGCTTTGCGCAGGTAAAACATGCTCAGCCGAGATTGCCCGATCCCGCCCCCGATCGATAGCGGCAATTCCCCGTTCAACAGTTTTTGATGGAACAGCAGCGTACTCCGCTCAGTCGTCCCGGTCAATTCCAGCTGCCTGCGCAAAGCCGCCTGATCGACCCGGATACCCATTGATGACAGTTCCAGAGCACAGTCAAGCAGCGGGTAATATACAACGATATCACCGTTCAGGCCCTTATACCCGTTACCGGACGGCGTCGACCAGTCATCATAATCGGGCGCGCGCCCGTCATGGGATTTCCCGCAGCGCAGCACGCCGCCGATGCCTATCACGAATATCGCCCCGTATTGTTTGCAAGCTTCATATTCGCGCTCAGTCGACGTCAGGTCGGGATACCGCTGCTCAAGTTCTTCGCTATGCACAAACGTGATTTCTTCCGGCAGCAGTGGTGTCAGGCCGTGATACTCAAAACAGATATATTTTTCCGTGCGCCTGATAACGTCATACAACGCCTTCACGGTCTTTTTCAAAAATGGTACCGTGCGCTGTTCGGCCGTAATGACATGTTCCCAGTCCCACTGGTCGACATACAGCGAGTGCAGATTGTCAAGCGTCTCGTCCGGCCTGATGGCATTCATGTCGGTATACAGACCTTCGCCCGCTCCGAAGCTCAGTTCAGCCAGCGCCATCCGCTTCCACTTGGCTAAGGACTGGACAATCTCTGCCGTCTGCCCGTCAAGCATTTTCATGCTGAATGACACCGGTTTTTCTATCCCATTCAAATTATCGTTAATACCCGTGCCCGCTTTGACAAACAGGGGCGCCGTAACCCGCATCAGGTTCAGTTCGAATGCCAGGTTGGTCTGAAAAAAGTCTTTAATCAGCCGGATGGCCTTTTCAGTGTCTTTTATTCCCAGGATAGCCTGGTATGATGATGGAGTAGTAAATCCGGTGTACATGGTATTTCCTGTTCGTAATCGAAATCGCTATCGGGACTGCTTCTTTCCCAACTAATCTTCTACTATGCGAATATGCAGCTCTTCCAGTTGCTCGGGATATACCGTCGAAGGCGCCCCGACCAGCAAATCCTGGGCTTTTTGATTTTTGGGAAAGGCGATGACTTCCCGGATGTTCTTTTCCCCGGCCAGCAGCATTACCAGGCGGTCGATTCCCGGCGCTATCCCGCCATGCGGTGGTGCGCCGAATTCAAAGGCCCGGATCATGTGACCGAAATGCTGCTCTACTTCTTCGCGTGAATACCCGCCGATTTCAAATGCTTTGTACATGATTTCCGGCTGGTGATTTCTGATCGCGCCGCTGGACAGTTCAATGCCGTTGCAGCAGATGTCATACTGATATGCCAGGATTTCCAGCGGGTCCTGCTCTTCCAGCGCTTTCATGCCTCCCTGCGGCATGGAAAACGGGTTGTGGGAAAAAACGATGTTCCCGGAGTGCTCTTCGCGTTCATACATCGGAAAATCTACTACCCAGCAGAACGAAAATATGTTCGGATCGCGCAGGTTCAACCGGTCACCCAGTACCAGGCGCAGCGCCCCCAGTCCTTCACAGGCGGTCTTCCATGCTGCCACGGCAAAAAAGACGACGTCCCCCGTAACGGCCCCGGTCTTGCTCTGGATCAGTTCCAGTTCCTCTTCCTTCAAAAATTTTACGATCGGTCCTTTGGCTCCTTCGGCATCAAACACGATATACGCCAGGCCCCTCAATCCATGCCCTTTGGCCCACTCCTGCAGCCCGTCGAAAAACGAACGCGGCGCTTCCGTGCCGCCCGGATACCGCAGTGCCTTGATCACTGCCCCCGGCTTTTTGCCCTGGGCGAATATCTGGCATTCGGACCCTTTCAGCTCTTCCGTCAGATCGACGATCGGTAGCTCGAATCGGATGTCCGGCTTGTCCGTGCCATAGGTGTTCATCGCATCCCGGTATGCAATCCGCGGAAATGTTTGATTCTGCAGGGAAAAACTGCCATGCGTTTCCACCAGGTGAACCATCAACCGGTCGATTACCGCGAACACATCTTCCTGGGTGACATACGCCATCTCCAGGTCAAGCTGGTAAAACTCTCCGGGACTGCGGTCGGCTCGCGCGTCTTCATCGCGAAAGCATGGAGCAACCTGAAAATACTTGTCGAATCCCGACATCATCAGCAACTGTTTGTACTGCTGCGGCGCCTGGGGCAGCGCGTAAAATTTCCCGGGATGCAGCCGGCTTGGTACCAGGTAGTCGCGCGCGCCTTCAGGCGAGCTGTTGGCCAGGATCGGCGTTTGAAATTCATGAAATCCTTTCGCTTCCAGAAACTCCCTGATCGTTTTGATCACCTGCGCCCGCAGAACAATATTCCGCTGCATTTTTTCGCGGCGTAAGTCTAGAAACCGGTAGCGCAATCGTAAATCTTCATTGCCAATGTCTGATTCCGCCACCTGGAATGGCAGAACCTTAGCCCGTGACTCGATCGTCATTTCCGCTACCGTAACTTCCACTTCTCCCGTCGCGATACGCGGATTGACCGTATCTTCCCCGCGGTCAACAACACAGCCGGTGACGGTAATAACGCTTTCATAACTCATCCGGCTGGCTTCGTCCAGCAGCGCGGCGTTATCAGGATGAAAGACTATCTGGGTTACTCCGTAATGGTCGCGCAAGTCGATAAACAGAACGCCGCCGTGGTCGCGCCGGTGATGAACCCAGCCCGACAGACGCACCGTCTGTCCGACATGTTCCTTCCTCAATTCCCCGCAGGTATGGGTACGGTATGGATGCATACTACATTTCTCATTGATTCAAATTATACTACTCATTCCATGTAACCGGTAATTATAGACTTTACGCCATTTTCAGTCAAGAAGGGGAGCCGATAGTTATCGGTTATCGGTTAATAGTTATCTGTTGGCAGGTGACTGCTTCAGGAATAAGCGGGAGCTGCAACGACCTTATCTCCGTGTACATCATTCATATGTTAGATTCGCTCCTTCAATGACGATCTTTACCGTCCAACCCAATTTCTCTTTCATCAGAACAAGATGTTCCCTATATCCCCAGTGAGCATAATCAACTTCGAACGTAATATATGCCCTGGTATGACCGGAATCAAATACCGGCCGGGAGAAAAAATACATTGGACGCTGCTTTACTTTTTGCTCGGTAAAGTGGTACGTGGCATACAATTCGCAAGTGTCACTGATCATTCGGGCAGCAATAGTTCTCGAAGGCCGGCGATACCCACTTTTTTCCGGATCAATGTCGCGTGGATCGTGCCATAAATCCAGAAGATATTGTGCTCTGCCGGAAGGCGAGGAAAATCTATTATCATTTCTTTCAAAATGCCCATCGACAATAACTTTTCGAAAATCATTCCGCATATTTCCAATATACGGAAACAGTTTCTCTGTGTCATCTATATCTGTGGACCGGTTACCAATTATTTCCATAATAAGTTTGAGTCTGTCAATGTGATTACGTTGATTCACTATCTCATCGAATAATTTCTGGTTGAATTCTCTGTCCATACGTACCGGATAATCTTTAATACCTCCATAGAAGCCATACATGGCCCAGTTCATATAATTACTCTTTGTTACTAATAAAGTTAAACCACTATAATTGGTATGCGTCAGTGCAATCACAAACCTTCCATCTATACTTGTTGTTCCGCTGCCTAATACAATATTAGTTGATTCCTTTTCAATAACTATCACCGCTCCGGTGATCGGGATTCCCCAGCGATCCATAACACTGCCAGAGGCGGTCGCAGGAACCGGCACTGATTCATCCCACATCGCTTTTCTACTAAGTTCATGTATTATTTTCAGTTTCTGTTCGTCTTTAAGAATCTCTGAATAATAGGAATATGCACCATTCAGCAGTATATTCGTTTCTGCGTTTACTTGTGATTTCAGCTCATCGACAAAATGTGATAATTCATCAATTGGATCGGCTTCGGATTCTTTAACAACAGATTCAGGAACAGATTTATTATCTGTGCATTGGCAAAGAATGAAGGGAAAAAGTAGTATCACTCCAATATAAATAATTTTCTTCACTTTGATTCTGCAGCAAACAGTTCAAATCGTAATTCTATGTATTCCGTGTATTCCGTGGTTTAAAATACAGCCCTGCTTTACCCCGGAAACTTTTCTTTCAATGCAGCCACCACACAGGCCGGCACGAACTGGTCGACCGGACCACCCAGTTTGACTATTTCCTTCGCCATTGATGAACTGATACAGGAACAATCTTCGCGGGTCATTAAAAATACTGTTTCCACGTCAGGACACAGTTTGCGGTTGGCCAGCGCCATTTGAAATTCAAATTCGAAATCGCTCAAAGCCCGCAGACCGCGTACAATTGCTACAGCACCGACCCGGCTGGCCCACTCAACGACTAACTTGTCAAAAACTTCCACGCGGA
>CAZCLS010000172.1:0-7906 GCA_964499565.1 uncultured bacterium | reverse complement strand
GGAGGAACAGGGCTTTGTAATATGCCCTGTTCCTTACTCTATTGGTTGGAAAGATGTGATTGCTTGTGTGCTTAAGGCTAATTGACACATAGGGAGTAGTTTGCTATTATTATTGCAGTGATGGTATGACGTGGAGTATTTCGACAGCTAACTACCGGAGGTGATCCAAGGATTGCTAGATATAATAGAAGTTGAGAAAACTGAAACTATAGTTAAATAAAAAATGAAAATTAAAACTGCATTTGGGATATCAATTCTTTTCACATTATTGTTAATCATTTGCTTTGTTGGCGGATGGTATACAAATGAATTCTTCAGGACATTCTTGTTAAATTTAAATTACATTGATAATTCCATGTGTTTGTCACATGATTTTTCTACAACCATGAATAATCCGCCGGGAGCAGAAAACACATCAATATTTATATTAGGGATAGATTTATTATCAACAAACAATGTGGTTGATGTGATGACGCGTGGTGATGATAATTTTCCGGAAGTTACTATGTCGCGAAAAAATCTTGTGTTATACAACATAATAACGTCACCAACATTTGTTCAGATGGGATTTGTTGACATCAAGGGACCTTACTGCGGAGGATATAGATTATACCAAAGGCAAAGTAATGTCTGGTTTTTTACAAAGTATGAATATCGAACGGACAAACTTTCTGATCGTATTTATGATGTGTCTGAAAATACAGTTAAGAATAATAAAGGGGTTTTGACAAATGAGATTGTATTATACTGTATAAAAATGCATCCGACCAATTTTTATAATAAGTATTATGGTTCTTATCGTGCTAAAGATGGTACACAATGAAACATAATAATGAATGGTTGGTAGTTGAGAAATATGGTAAATGATAACAGTAAGAAGGAGCATTGAGGGATTATTCCTTCAGTATACGTGGATCGTAAATTTGGGAATGGAAGAGTTGAGATGGTTCGCGCTGTGCGCTCTTTGGTTTTTTGGGAGGATGAAACGATTAATGCGGAACACGCCGGGTGTTTCCCCATGGGGTGTGCGGGGGAGTGACTGCCCTTTAGGAGAGTGTGAAAGCTGGCTGTTTTGATATAATCTGATTCACCGGTGACGCGAGGTCACCGGGGTCTTTTCCGAGAGTGGACGGGGAGGTTGGATTGATTTAATCTGATTCACCGGTGATTCCGCCAGCGGCGTGAATCCCTGGGGTCTTTTTTGGAATTGATTATGGTTAATGGATGATGGTTGGGGGTTTGGAATCGTGGGTGTGACATACTAGTTTACTTCGCCCTTACAGGGCTTGACTAATGTGGGACAGAGTACCCGGGGCGCCGCCCCGGGCTATCATACTGCGGCCTTTCAGGCCTTTAAGGAAAATCTATCTTGTTAAAGGATCAGGAATTAACATTTAAAGTTCCAATTCCACGGGCTCTCCGGCAGCTGCCGGAGAGCTCACGACTACATTTTTTTGCGGGAGTTGTGATGTTTACTTCATACTGTTCCAGGCGGTTTCTACTATGTAGCGGAGATCGCTGAATTGGGGATTCCATTTCAGGACCGATTTGGCTTTGGTGGAATCGGCAACGAGCCGCGGAGCGTCACCGGGACGGCGCTCGATTTCCACTTCCGGGATTTCCGCGCCGGTTACCTCGCGGCAGACATCGATCACTTCACGTACGCTGAACCCGTTTTCGGACCCGAGATTGAAGATGTTTGATTTGTTTTCAGAGCGGAGATATTCCAGTCCGAGAATGTGAGCGTCGCTCAGGTCGTTGACGTGGATGTAGTCGCGAATGCAGGTGCCGTCAGGCGTGTTATAGTCCGTACCGAATATTTTGATATTTTGGCGCTGGCCTTTGGCAACTTGGAGAACTAAGGGGATCAGGTGGGTTTCCGGATCGTGGCGTTCAGCCAGGGTGCCGCTGGGATCGGTGCCGGCAGCGTTGAAGTAGCGGAAGATGCAATGCTTCATGCCGTAGGCGGTATCGAAATCCTGCAGGATCAGCTCGACCATACGCTTGCTGTGCCCGTAGGGGTTCAGGGGAGCGATGGGAGTCGATTCGTCAATCGGGATCTTCTTGACATCGCCGTACGTGGCGCAGGTAGATGAGAAAATGAAGTTCTTTACTCCGTGGTCACGGCAGGCGGTCAACAGGGTTAACGTCTGGGAAACGTTATTGTAATAATATTCGGCGGGTTTTTCGACCGATTCGCCGACAGAGGCGAAGGCAGAGAAATGCATAGCAGCATCGATATCGTACTCAGTAAAGAGTTTATCGAGCAACGCGCGGTCACCGATATCGCCCTGAACGAAGTTAGGGGAGAGAACGGCATCGCGGAAGCCGCGGGAGAGGTTGTCGAGAACAACAACATCATGGCCTTTATCCATGAGACGTTTAACGCAATGGCTGCCGATATAACCGGCGCCGCCGGTAAGAAGAATCATAATACATCCTTTTTGGTAGCGACTGCCGCGCAATCACGGCAACCGAGAATTAAATCATTTAATAAAGAAAAGTTACGAGTTTCAGGTTTTGAAAATGATTTGCTTTTAGTCGTAAGCGAATCGTCGTCGGGGAATGGGTGCAGAAAATCAAAGGCAATCGAGGAGAATCCGACCTGTTTGACAATATACTCCAGGGTAGATGGATGCACAGGCCGGATATGGGTCGGATCGCGATAAAATTCACAGGCGGCGACGCGGAGGTTAAGGGCATTAGGAGTTTCGAGCAGGAGGAGGCCGTCAGGTTTAATGCGGGTATAGGCCAGCTCGATAAACCGGTACATCATGTTAAAGGGCAGATGTTCGATGACATGGAAAGCGGAAATGGCGGCCAGTGATTCAGGTTTCAGCCGTTCCAGTTCAGTGAACAGATCGGTGCATTTAACGGAAAAGCCTTTTGCTTTGGCATGTTTGACGGCAATCTTGTTACTGTCAATACCTTTGGCATGAAAGTCGTTATCAGCCAGGAGCTGTAAAAACTCGCCTCTACCGCAGCCGACATCAAGAATATAGGATTTCGGGGACGTTTTCAGTCCGGATAACTTTGAGAGATAGAAGGAAAGGCGTTGGAGGATATCCTCTTCCGAACCTCGGTTGGCGTCTTCGAAATCCATATAGGATTCATCGGCGATAAGTTTTTTCGAATCGAGCAGGGAGGAAACGAAGGCATCCTGATCTTTAAGAGCGGCACTCTCGGCGGGGATATGAGCGACAGCTTCATCGAAGGAATCTTTAATAAAAGCCATTCTCTGCAAAGCTTTATTAAGTGAAGCATTAAGGGCGATGCATTGATTTTCGACGGCGGCGAGACGTGAAGAACAACTGGTAATGTCTTTGACGGCGGAATCAATCCGGTGAGAAAAATCGGTATCGAACGATGAAACAGACTTGATGGAAGCAGCAAGATCAGCCTGCTGCAGGTTATAGGAATGTAATTGAGATACAAGATCATCATGACGTTTAGACAAGCCCTGGGTTTCATTACGGAAAGACTCGAGTAATTTGACCAGATCATTTTGTCGGCGGGAGATATCATCGGAGAAGGCTGTTACAGCACTGAGTTTTTCGACCAGGGAGACCTGTCGGGCATCGGTGCGATTCTGGTTGCCGACCAGGTCATCATGACGTTTGACGAGGCTCTGTGTTTCGTTTTTGAAGGATTCCAGCAAAGCGACCAGGTCGTTTTGTCTTTTAGAGATGCCTTCGAAATGAGTATTGAGCGATTTAACGGCGGAGATGAGGGTGCTCTGCCGGTCGTTCGTTTGATTCTGATTGCTGACCAGATCATCTTGCCGTTTTGACAGGGCCTGGGTTTCAGTTCTGAACAAATCAAGCAAATTGACGAGTTTGGTTTGTTCGAAATCATTAATTTTCTGAAGAGCCTGTGCAATGATACCGCCATGATGGCTTTGCATATCCTGGATAGATTGAACAGAACCGATCAAGTGATTATGCAATTCTTCAGTACGGTTATTAATACGCTGCTGCTGGCGCAAAGAATTAGTTATTTGGGTAAAGGTATTCGATAGAGTTTGGAGATGCTGTTCGTTCTGTTCAGAACGCAGGTGCAGGTTGTCGAGGGTTCTGACCACGTTAGCGTTAAATTCGTTCTGACTTCTGATAAAGTGGGAAACGCAGCGGGAAACAAACTTCTTAAGAAACTGGAGACGTGAATCCTTGGAAGGTTCTTCCGGGGAAGTATAATGGGTTTGCAGGTACGAATGTGAGAGGGGAAGTGAGCTCAAAGTAAATCCTCCAATAGCACGTGGTATAAATCACATGCCTTCTTGGTTACCGCTTCCAGAGAATACTTTTCAGATTGGGCAATACCTTTTTGACTCAAATCGGCATACAGGGAATCATTTCCGGCAATAGAGTCCATGGCGGAAGCTATCACATCGACATTCAGGGGGTCATCCACAAGAATGCCGGCATTTCCGGCGACTTCTGGCAGAGAAGAAATATTGGTCGTAATAACAGGCGTACCGCAGGCCATCGCTTCCAGGACAGGTAGGCCGAAGCCTTCATACAGTGAAGGGTAGACAAGTGCCCGCGCGCCGGAATAGAGGGCGCCGATATCGATTTCATTGACATAACCGACAGAAATAATCCTGGAACCGGCCTGGTCGATTTTCTGCTGCAAATCTTTGTTAAGCCAGCCTTTGGCGCCGGCCACAACCAGGGGAATGTCGGAAGAGCACAGCGCGGCAGCTTCAATTGCGGAAGCAAGGTTTTTGCGCGGTTCATTACTGGCCAGGAAAAGGAAATAGCGGTCCGGCAATGAATGTTTTTTCCTTACCGCGTTCACGGCATCGGGCTGACGCGGAAAGAAGGTATGTTGGTCATAGGTACAGGGCACGACAAAAATCTGATCAGGAGAGACTTTAAGCAAATCAATCAAATCCTTTTTAGTATTTTCTGAAATTGCAGAAAACCAGCAGCCGCGATTGACCGCTTTCTGGATATTGGACGTACAGAGGGAGATGTTTTCCTGTGTATGGAACTGGGGATGAGTGATGAATGACAGGTCGTAGACCGTCATAAGCTGGGGAACAGTATTTTGGGCCGGAACCTGATTGCCGGTACAATGTAGAAGGTCGATATCGGTTACAACCGTATCGGGGGAAGAAAAGGCCGGCAGAGGGCCATGGTAAACCATTAAATGTTCAACATCGGGAGAATCGAAATGGAAGCGCTTGCCATATTCGGGGTGGACGAACGTACCCAGGCCGGGGAGGAGCATAAAATCGATATCATCGGGCGGAAAGGCAGCGAGGCCGCGGACAAGGTTAAGGATATGGCGGCCGACACCGGTTATCTGTTCACCGATCGCGCGGGAGACATCGATAGCGACGCGATGTTTTCTGTGAGGAGTTTTAATGACGTTAACGTTATGGACTTTCAGATTACCGCGTTCCTCATCGATTTCAACGAGGCGCTGTTTAATGTTGCGGGCGGTATTGGTAAAAGACCACAGTTGCTGGACATCCCTGGCGGCGTGTTGACCTTTTGCGGCAGCTTCGTCCTGGTGTTCAAAAACATGACGCAGGAGGAAGCGCAGGTGATCGGGGTCGGGATCGGCCCATTTAAAACCTTTGTAATAGGGGCATTTAGCGACAGCGGGGATGAGGCTTTTAACCTGGAGGGGGTAGGAATTCGCCTCGGTCATAAAAGCGGTCGGGGCGCTCCAATAGGTGGAAATAACGGGCAAGCCGCAGGCCATAGCCTCGAGGATCGGCATACCCCAGCCTTCACCCCTGGAAGATAAAACAAAACAGTCGGCGGAACGGTACAGGCTGCCGAGTTGATAGTAGGGGACATACTTATTAAAAATATATTCTATCCGGCCGCCATCGGGAGCAAGATCCAGGTCATAGATAATAGAGCGGACATCAACGGATGGGTCGGTACAATTAGCTTTACAGAGGAGCACGACCGGGTCGGATGCTTTGAAGGTATCATTGAAAGCTTTAATAAGAAGTTCAGGCGCTTTGCGCTCGCCCCATTCAAAGACCGTCAGGAAAACAAAATCATCGGAGAGGGGATATTTTTTAATCAGCGGATTAAAATAATTGGTATCGATGCCAAGCGGCATAATATGGATCGGTTTTTTGACCCCTGATTCAGAGAAAGTAATTTTATTAAATTCGGTCGGCACCCAGATTTCATCCATAAGGTTAGCCTGGCGGACCCATTCATCGGGGATGCCGGTAACCTCGAGCATGGTATACCCTATTTTATAGGGGCCTTCATTCGAGCCGAAGGCATCGCCCTGGCCGTAGACGACATGCGGAACGCGGCGGGGGATGGGGCGTTGTTTCATGACATTGACGAGATAATAGTCAGTCATTTCAGGTTCATCGATGGGGAAGACGGTACCGCGGCCATAGACATAGCGATAGGAGATTTCGACGTCCTGGTTATCGAGGTGCAGGAGCATTTCCTTGGAGGTCATGCCATAGCCGTGAGGGCGGGTAACCGTAGAGAGCCAGACTAATTTCTGGTCATAGCGGGCTTCAAGTTTGTCGGCCCATTTCTTCTTAAAAATAGCCTGGGACTTATTAAACATTTTGGAATGACTGACTTTATTTTCGCGGGTCGAGACATTCTCGTGATGAACGATCACGGCTTTACCGGAGCAGATGGTTCTGAAGCCGGCATTCCGGGCAGTCAGGCAATAGTCGGAGTCTTCAAAATAGGCGAAATAATCTTCAGAGAGACCGCCGATGGCGGAGATGACGGCGCGTTTGATGTAGGCGCAGGCAAACACGACCATTTCGTGGTCGGTATCATACGGGAACTGGTTAATATCAGCCTCGTTACTGGCAACCTGCTGGCCCCAGAAGGAGCCGACGGGCATATAGGCGCCAACGTGCTGGAGCATACCGTTTGGACGGCGGATGCGGCAGCCGACGATACCGATATCATCGGCGGCATAAGCGCTTTTCTGCATTTGCTCGAGCCAGTCGCCATGTTCTTCAAGGATTTCAGTATCATTATTAAGGAGCACAACATCCGAAGCGGGATCGGCAGCGGCAATAGCCTGGTTATTAGCCTTAACGAATCCAAGGTTAGTCGAATTTGAGATAAGGGTGATATCATCACGGGCTTTGAGATATTCGAGGGAACCATCGGAGCTGCCATTATCGACGACAAAGACCGAGTAATTGACGCTGGAAGTATACTTGCGCAGTGAATCGAGGCAGCGCCGGGTAAAGTCAAGACCATTCCAGGTTAAAATAATAATAGAGACGTGAGGATAGTTCATGTATAGCTCAGGGTTTTTCCGCTGAGGCGGAATAATCGAGATAACCGAAAATCAAGTCATTCAATTTGTTAATATTTTCATTCATGATGGGATCATCGACATTTTTGAGACAAAGGTCGCGGGGTGCGGGATAGAGTTTAGTGATTTTGACATTAATCATACCGAGTTTTTCCAGGGCAAGTTTAAGCATATCGGGATGAATCGGCTGTTGATGAGTAAAGTCGCGATAGAACATACTGAGGGAGAAGAAGCTGCAGGGATTGGGCGTTTCAATCACCAGGCGGCCGCCCGGGGCAAGTTTCTGGGTGCACAAGCGCAGGAACGTGAGCAGAGATTGCGTCGGGAAATGTTCAACAACATGACAGGTAATAATGCCGCGCAGGGAATCATTTTCGAGAGTGGCAAGATACTGAATAGCATCATCCTTGACCACATCGAGATGTTTTTCTTTACAGTGGGCAATCATGTCTTCATTGATATCCACTCCCTTACAGGGGATACCCGCAGTGATACATTCCTCGAGGAATTCGCCGCGCCCGCACCCGATATCAACAACAAAAGGATTGGCAACTGAGGCAAGATATTTTTGAGAGCGGAAGAAAGGGATATACTGTTTAATACGGGAATGGATAATTTCTTCGATACCGCG
>CAZCLS010000171.1:6596-7913 GCA_964499565.1 uncultured bacterium | reverse complement strand
CCCGTCCGGTACATCCTCTTTTTCAAAAGCGCTTCTATCCTGCAATATTGCTCGTAACGCGCCAGATGCGCGTGCTTTTCTAACTCTTTATCAAAAAATCCAGCTATTGTATCAAGGTTTTTTCTGTCCAGGTAATCTTCACGCTGCGGGGCGTAATCAAAAATGTCATACTGACTGAACTTCAGGTCCGTAAGAAGCGTTACCAACGCTTCCCGCCTCAACGGGGGATAATGATGCCGGCCGTTGTCCCGGTCCATCGCCGACCTGAGCATATGCGCGTACATCTCCGTTTGCCGCGCCCCATTCTGCCCGCCGCGGTAACATTCCGCCAGCAGAAAACTCCCCCTCGGTTTCAATACCCGCTTCAATTCTTCCAAAACAGTTATTCTGCTGTCAGGCGGCAGATGGTGCAGTACGTAACAAATATACACCGTATCAAATGCATCCGATTCAAACGGCAGCGGCAGGCCCGTATGCTGAATATAGGTGAACGGCAACTGCTCGAGCTGCTTCGGATCGATGGCCTGGTCCGGATCCAACGTGTCAACCCCGGTTATTTCACTGAAATCCCGCACTTGTTCACTCAGCGCTTTAGCCGAACCTCCTCCTCCCGTCCCGAAATCAAGAATCCTTCCCGCTGAATACTCTCTCAACCTTTCACCAAAAAAATGCATCTTTTTCCTCTTTTTATGTTATTGAATTATCCTTACGCCATATTCCCCGAATCGCTCGTCCGCCGTTATAACCGGGATATCCTGTATCAATGCCGTCGCGATTATAAACCGGTCACATGGATCATGATGAATGAAGGGAAGTTCTGTTGCCTTGATGCACGTCGCCTCATCAATTGGCACTACCGAAATATCATGCTGCTCCAGAATCCCTGTGCACCAATCCCTCGGCGAACAAGGCAGTTTCAATTTTCCTGATCGATATTTTACCCCAATCTCAAAACAGCTGATTGCCGATAGGTACACAATCGGCGCTGCATCTATCATCTGTAATGCTTTGCGACTGAGCTGCCCCTGATCATGTGCCAGCCAGAGAAGAGCGCACGTGTCTAATAATATCATTCCGCGTCCTCCCATTCTTCCGCGGTCAATTCTTCAATCGGATTGTATCCGATCTCAATATCCATTAATACCGGATGCTGGGTTAGCCGGCTGTGTTTCTCATGCGGTACAAGTTCAGCTATCGGCTTTCCATTCCGGCAAATCAAAAACTGTTCTCCTTTTTGCTCTATTTCAACTAAAATTGCCGACAGTTTCGTCTTCGCTTCATGTATGTTTACACATTTCATACGTTTTACTTAGTCTT
>CAZCLS010000171.1:0-6496 GCA_964499565.1 uncultured bacterium | reverse complement strand
AGTTTCGTCTTCGCTTCATGTATGTTTACACATTTCATACGTTTTACTTAGTCTTATTAGTTTAGTCTACTTAGTCTATTATTTTCTGCCATCAATGTCAAGGGTCGGGCTCCATGCTTTTTTCTCTTACATTCCCGAAAAACCCCCTAAATCGGGAATCTAAGCATTATTTTCTCCATGCTTTTTTCTCTTACATTCCCGAAAACAGCCTTAAAACGGGAATGCAAGGGCCCAAAACCAGTAGTTTTAAGTGCCTATTTATCTTACCCGCAATATGTTAGCTCGGTCCGACCCCGCTTTAGATTTAGGTCCTTTTGGTTCCTTTGGTCCCTGGCCCCATAACTCTCCGTCGAACCCGCCTTCAAAACCCTCTTCCCGGCCTCTCTTTGACTCTCCGTATCCCCTATGCTACAATACACCCGTTTGTTATAGTACAACCAGATCGTTATTTTGTATATGAATCCTACTATTCATGTCTTTACGCCGGACAAACAGGTGCCGCCGGATGTCGTCCTGCCGGACCAGGTTCATGGCACCCGCATCGTGGAAATTTCAACCGGCAGTGAAGACCTGGCTGCCTGTGACGGTATCTGGACCGCCAGGCACGACATCTCCCTCGGAATCCGCACCGCCGACTGTGCCCCCGTCTGCCTGTGGGATGATGAACGGATCGGTATCGTCCATGCCGGCTGGCGCGGCCTGGTGGATGGAATCATCGAAAAAGCTCTGGCACTGTTCCAGAATCCCCGTGTCTGGATCGGACCACTCTACCCGCTGTTCGAAATCCAACCCGATGCCTGCGCCGAACGAATAGAACAGCGGTTCGGCACTCATTTTTTCTCCGAAGCAGACAAAAAACTATTCTTCAATTTCCGCGCCGCGATCGCTTCGATCGTTCCATCGGCCAAATTCGATCCGCGTTCAACCTACGACACCCCCGCCCTGGCAAGCTGGCGCCGCGACCGGACGCCAGCTCGAAATACAACTGTTATTTCTATGTGATATATCTCGTAGCATCCCTATAAATATAAGGCCTGAAGGGCCGCGGTATCACAGCTCGGGGCAACGCCCCGGGTAATCATATATAAAGCCCTGTAATGGCGTAGTAATTTGTCAGGGAACAACCTGAAATTTCTACTGACAGAGCACATTTCTTAAGAAAACCAGGGCTTTACTCTCGTGGAATAATAATATCCTGCACGACCTTCGTCTCACCAGCTTTAATCTCGTCCAGATTGGGTTCAATTTCACTTTTATTGCTATCATATTTAACAATCATCTTATATTTTCCTGCCGCTAATTGTTTGAATGCATATTCTCCGGTAGCCTCGGTTGCCCCTTTTGCATTATAATAGCGGGAATCACTCCATGTGCTATAACAAAGGATCACTGATGCTTTTACTGGTTTTCCGCTGTCATCAATAACGCGACCTTTAATCGTTGCAGCCAATTCGCTAATGGCAACTGTTCCAATATTAATTATTTCGTCATCTGAATAAGGAACTTTTACAATAATTGGTGCGAATATTGTATCAGGCGCGGATATTTCTAATTTCCACTCTGGATTTTTCCCGATATCCATGGCGCCAAAGCTGAATTGCCCGGAATTGTCTCTAAAATATTTCTCGTTCGATTTTGAAATTCCATTATATTCCGATAAATAATTTACTTTGATATTCTCAGGAATTATTTCGTATTCGCTTACAGTAACTCTGCCAATAATTTTGTTGTACAAAACTGGAAATCGTATAATCAAATTCGTTGCACCACACATTACATTTGTTGTATATCGCATAAAATTGTAATCAAACTCTAACTCTATTGGATCCGAAGTAATATATCCATTAACTTTGAATCGGCCATTTGTATCTGTATTCCCTACACCTCTTACTGATACATCCGGCAGCGGATTTCCTCGAGTGTCTAGTAATACTCCTGCTGCAATACATGTTTTGGGAGGCAATAATTTTATTTCATAAAATAATGTTTTACCACCAAACATAGGGACATTAGTAGGCGCACTGTTGCTGGTTTCATAATTGGCCCGAATGCTAATCTCATCTGTCCAATTTGTAATTATATTACTTGGATTTGTGGGATCTTTTGTAACATTAATGAAATCCCCATTCTTAAAATATATTGTTTGTACTTTATACCATTCATGTGGTTTGACTGAAGCCGATTGAGAGCCCCCTCTATGTTTAGGAACTTCTACCCATATCCATAATTTTGTTACTGGATTATTATCTGCATCTGTTACACGAATGTAAATTATATTTTTCTGCACAATTTCAATATTGTTAATATAATCATTTTGGGGCTGTGCAAATAGCCTGCCCAATGTAGATGACTTTATCATGTATTCTTTACCCGGCGAACTAACCCCTGTGATATATAATCCTATTGCTGCCAAATCAGTTATTCGGTAAAATCCGTACTGGTCTGTTGGTTCATCACTAGTAACTTTCGCCATTACGATTTCACCAACTGGCATTTTTCCGTATCTATACACCGTCACATACACCCCCGTTACTATTTCTCCGGCCTCATCCCTAACATAGCCTTCCATAGACACTGGCGCGTACATCGGAATCACACATGGCATGTCTCCCCATTCTGCCAGGTTTATATCTGTTATTACCGGTGCATATGATTCATGTGAAACAATGAGCTTTCCCGACTGATTCGTCAGCAGCGGGATGTCTATTTCAAACATTCCGTCCTCACCAGTAATCTCTTCAATACCCTCACATACAACTGAAACCCCGCTCAGCGGTTCCCGACTATCATGCTCAACAACCGTTCCTTTGAATACGATAAACAGATTAGAAACCACTTCTTCCTCAATTTGCTCAGCTTCCGGCTGCACATCAGTATCAACCACGATCGTATCGTTTGATACTGCTGGAAGAACTACAATGCCACCGCTGCCACTTGTATCACCCCCGAAATATGTCGTACTAATATATATGCTTGCAGCCGCTATCACGCATACACTTGCCGCTATACCGGCCCAACCCCAAAAACCACGCCGCGGAACCTGCCTCTGCACAGCTTCCTGCCGTCCTGTCTGCTGCTGCTGCGCTGCCTGGCATGTTTCCATAAATGTGATATACGGATGTGAATGCAGTTTGTTCCTGAACTCCTGCATTACCTGCTTCATCGTACATTCAGTTTTTTCAGGCACCCGGCAGTTAAATGCTGCGGCAACTAATGTTTCTATGTTGGAATCGATAGTGTTTTTCATTGTATCTATCCTGAACGTTTATAGTTCGTTTCTGTTCATTAATAGTGTCCGTAACGCGGCTTTGCCTTTGGAAACATGCGACCGGGCTGTTTGCTCATCACAGTCCAGAACTCCGGCAATTACCGCGAATGGTTCTTCATGCACTATCCGCAGTATTACCGCCTGCGCCTGCTGTCGCGGCAAGGTCATGATGGTCTGGATCACCAGCTGTTCCTGTTCGCGCGCATCGGCTTCCTTGTCCGGTTGTCGATTGCCTGAATGGATGCTGTTTTCAAGGTCCGTTTCCACCCGCTTTCCGGCGTGTATTGAGTTTTTTCGGCAGAAATCATAGGCAGCATTGATGCACAGTCTGAGGATATAGGCCTGTGGATTGGGCTGCCGGACAATTTTCTCCAGGTTGTTCCAGACCTGCAGCAGCGCCTGCTGCAATGTGTCTGCCGCATCCTCAGGCCCGGATATGATCCGGCCAATAGTCCTGATCATGCGCGCTTCAACCGGAGCTATCAGTTCGGTATACAGCTGTTCCGCCTTCTCCACAATCACACTCCTTATGTGCCAGTACTCCTCATTTAAAAACAAAAACCGGTTTCATAGATATAAACGGTTTATTATACAATTTTGTGTAAACTTGATTCCTTTTTGCGTTTTACGTATAATTTCTCTATTGTATGAATAACAATGGTTACATGTAAACTGAACTCAGTATTATACTTTTATGGCTAAACAACGAAAAACTGCCGTTTCTCCTACCCGCGCGGAAAATTATCCCGAGTGGTATCAACAGGTTATCCGTGCCGCCAACCTGGCCGAAAATTCGCCTGTCCGAGGCTGTATGGTTATCAATCCCTGGGGTTACGCTCTCTGGGAAAATATTCAGAAAGTACTGGACGGCATGATCAAGGAAACCGGGCACCAGAACGCCTACTTCCCCCTCTTTATCCCGCTCAGCTTTATGGAAAAAGAAGCAGCTCATGTCGAGGGCTTCGCCAAGGAATGCGCCGTCGTGACCCATCACCGGCTCGAGTCCGATGGCAAAGGCGGGCTGAAACCTGCCGGTAAACTCGAGGAACCCCTCGTCGTACGTCCCACCTCCGAAACGATTATCGGTGAAATGTTCGCGCGCTGGATTCAGTCCTATCGCGACCTGCCACTCCTGATCAATCAGTGGGCCAACATCGTCCGCTGGGAAATGCGCACACGCCTGTTTCTGCGTACCACCGAATTTCTGTGGCAGGAAGGGCATACCGCCCACGCCACGAAACAGGAAGCGCTTGATGAAACGTTTCTGATTCTCAACCTGTATGCCAAATTCGCCGAAGAGTACATGGCGATGCCGGTTATCAAAGGTGAAAAAACCGAAGGCGAACGCTTCCCCGGCGCGGTATCCACGTACTGTATCGAGGCCATGATGCAGGACCGCAAAGCCTTGCAGGCCGGCACCTCCCACTTCCTGGGCCAGAACTTCTCTCACGCCGCGAACATCAAATTTCTCGGGGCGGAAGGCGTGGAAGAATTCGCCTGGACTACATCCTGGGGCGTGTCAACCCGCTTGATCGGCGCCCTGATCATGTCCCACGGTGATGATGACGGTGTTATTATTCCTCCCCGCCTCGCCCCGTCTCATGTCGTTGTTCTGCCGATCATTCACAAGGATGAAGACCGCGAGACGGTCATGACCTATTGTGAGCAGTTTGTCAAAGACCTGAAAAAGGTTTCCTATGACGACAGCCCCATGCGAGTTGAACTCGATACCCGTGAAGGCCGGGGCGGCGATAAAATGTGGTCCTGGATTAAAAAGGGTATACCACTCTGGGTCGAAATCGGTCCGCGTGATATCGCCAATGATTCCGTGTTCGTCGGCCGCAGAGACTGTGTTGATGACAAGCGTATCAACATGAATCGTTCAGAATTCCTCAAAAAAGTGCCCTCCCTCCTGGCTTCTATCCAACAGGGGCTCCATGATCGCGCGCTTTCATTCCGGGAATCACGTTCCATCAATATAAACTCGAAAGAGGAGTTCTATGAATTCTTCTCCGGCGGTGATGAAAGCATGACCGGCGGTTTTGCCTGGGCTCATTGGGCCGACGATCCAGCGGCCGAAAAACAAATCAAGGATGATTTGAACGTTACCGTCCGCTGTATCCCTCTCGACACACAGGATGAGCCCGGTACCTGCTTATTTACCGGCAAACCCAGCCCTAAACGCGTGGTGTTTGCCAAGTCGTATTGATTGTAGGTTCCTGTCATCGAAGGAATTGTGTCTGGCACCATGTGTGTGTACTTTTCTTTAGTTAAGTAATGTGGAAGCACAAATCCTCCGTTTGCTGTATTATATAGTCATTGCTGTAGATTATTGTGCTTTAACTTTGTTTTTTCTGTATATATGACTGATTCTCATTCTAATACTATTATCATTCCCACCGCGCACCAGATGCCCCCTTCTGGCTGGCAGCCCGGATTCACCAGTTGCTTCATGTTGTCTGTTCGTAATACCGGCCCTGATACCATTGTTGTTACTCACGTTAGCCATGAATTCATGCTTGATGGCAAAGCAACCGGCGTAAAAGGGGAATCACTCTGTGCCCTCCATATTAGCCCGTTCTCCGCTAATGCCTGGGAGCACAATCCCGTTTTCTTCCCCGCCGAACTGGCAAGCAAGGCTTCGGAGAAACAAATCAGTCTGCAGATTACTGCTTTTGGTACCGCTGCGGGAAAACCTGTTTTCGGTTGCTGCTGTATGCCGGTTATTCGCTCCGATCTGCCGGAAACGTTACACCGTCATATCGGCGCTAAAACCGCCCTGGAATTGATGCCTTCTCATTGTGCCCGGATTTCAAACATGCCGGAAATCCTTGGGTTTTTAGACCGGGCTTATGATGCTATGGCAGACCTGAGCGGTCAGCGGCCGTTGAATGGAGAATGTATGGCGCTGCGCGAATCCCCGCCATTCTTTGCCTGGGCCCGAGCCGGTTTTCCCATTCTATTGAACACTACCCATGTCTGTAATTCGGTCGAAGCGTTTGACCGGGGCGTCGTCTGTTTCGGCTGGCTGCACGAAATGGGACACAATTTTGAATACGGTTATTGGTACATGTATAACAGTCCCGCCTGTGAATTTCATGCCAATTTTAAACTCGTCTATGCCATTGAGCACCTTATTAACGGTAATTCTGATGGTTTCCATTTGCTGGAATGGGAAAAAAATCCCGATCCGGAACGGAAATATGATAACGGCCGGCTCTGGGTCGA
>CAZCLS010000170.1:0-7931 GCA_964499565.1 uncultured bacterium | reverse complement strand
TAAGTAACCAACAACAAAATAGAACAACATACTACACCAGACCCTTGTGAATGCTTGGTTGATGGCGGGCTGGTGAGTTGGGTCCGTACTATGAAAAGATATTTGTTATTGCTTATGTGCTTCTCTCTATGTGGTGCAGGTAAATCTCAGCAGCCGCAGGTACCGCTGTTTAGACCAATGTTTAACGATTTTGTGTATACACTATCCTATTCTAATTGCCTTAAAAATGCTGAATCCCTGGAATATCTTGGCAATTCATGGTACCTTGATGGGGGTTCAGTAGAATATTACTTCAGAACTACAGGAGAAAATAGGATCAATATATTCTTTCCCAACCCGGGCACCTGGGGCAGAAAGCTATACAGGTCAGGCCTGCAACCGGTGTTGTTAAGCACTAATTCGGTATTTGCCAACTGTTATCTTCTTATACATGATTCCCCCGAAGAAAAAAACCTGCTGTCAATATTGCGTTCTGCAAAAGCTATTGACCGGACCGATGGTGTTTATACGAATCTTCCTTCGATCTCAGCCATTATCTCAATTATTGAAACACGAACACCATTAGGTGGACTGGATACGTATAGTGAACCACGTGAATTCGTTACCGGTTCATACCTGAAAGGACTCAAACATGGCACATGGACCAGCTGGGATGGAAACAGTAATAAAACAGAAGAAACCGAATTTTTATATGGTTTGAAACATGGCAGAGAAATTTCCTGGATTCGAAATGATACAAATGTCCAAACGTTTGAGACATATTATTGTTCCAATGTTTTGCACGGCAAATATACCGTTTATCTAAATGATAATATTATGGAGGATAGATGGTATAACTATGGTAAAGAAGAAGGCATATCTGTCACCTACCATAAAAATGGCCGGGTAAAAAGGATATATAAATGTAATAATGGTGTGGTAGACGGTCCGAATATTACTTTTTATGAAAATGGCAGAATGGAATGTTTCATAGAATATACTACTGGCGTCTGGAGCGGGTTGTCTGTTACGTGGCATAGCAACGGTCAGACCGATACTATACTAAGATTGGTTAAAGAACCTGATATATATCAAACTGTCTCATGGCACACTAATGGTATAATGAAAGAGTTTGGACATAAAAAAGGGTATGATTATACAGGTGTCTGGACAACGTGGGATAGTGACGGCACCGTTAGTTCAAAGGGTGAATATATAAACGGCCAAAAACAGGGAGAGTGGTTTCAACGCTCTGCTGACCGGCGCAGTAGTGAGAAAGGAACATACACTACGGGAAAGAAAAAAGGACCGTGGCGCTATTATGACAGTAATGGTGTGGTAACTGTGGAAGTCACATACTCAAACGGTATACCAGTATCATCACCTTGTAATGATAAAGCTTCCCTTCACGAGTATGCTAGGAAGGTAACGGCATGCATGGTCCAGCTAAGCAATGATCTGGCACATATTGTTTTTACAAATAAAGCGATTAATGGCATTTTTGAGTACTTACATATTTCCATAGTTTCATTAAATCCGCATTGAATTTCCGAATCCCTTCCGCCAGCTTCTCGGTCGCCATGGCATCTTCATTCAGCATCCAGCGAAACGCTTTTTCATCTACCGTCATCTTCTCGTCCAGACATGTACCCGTCTGTCCGGAATCGAGTTTGCGTTCAAGCTCTCCCTCGCTCGATGCCAGCTCCTGCAGTAGTGCCGGTGATATCGTCAACAGGTCACATCCGGCCAACTCCACAATTTCACCGGTATTGCGGAAACTCGCTCCCATGATCTCGGTAGCATAGCCATACTGTTTATAATACGCGTAAATTCGTTTCACCGACGCTACACCCGGATCTTCAGCAGCTGGTATATGATCAACACCCCTTTGTGCCTTGTACCAGTCATGAATCCGGCCAACAAAAGGTGAAATCAGAGTTACCCCGGCTTCAGCGCAGGCCACCGCCTGCACAAAACCGAACAGCAGAGTCAGGTTGCAGTGAATGCCTTCTTTCTCAAGCTGCCGGGCGGCTTGAATGCCTTCCCAGGTCGACGCGATTTTTATCAGAATACGTTCCCGACCGGTTCCCTGCTTTTCAAACAGGGCTATAAACCTGCGCGCCTTTTGGATTGTTGCCTGTGTGTCAAACGACAGCGAAGCATCAACTTCAACTGATACCCGTCCGGGAATAATCGCCAGAATTTCCCGCGCGAATTTTACAAAAAGTTTTTCCAGGCACTCCCGCTCAATTTCCGCAGCTGTTTCTCCACTCTGTTTAGCCTCCCGCAGAGCTTCGTCAACCAGTCCGCGGTACTGCGGCAGCTGCGCGGCGGAAGAAATCAGTGACGGATTCGTTGTCGCGTCGCGCGGCAGGTACGCGCGCATTGACTCGAAATCACCGGTATCGGCAACGACAACAGTCATTGCCCGAAGTTGTTCCAGCATATTCATACATTTTCTCGCTGTGTTGGTTAATATATTGTCACCTGATTAACCTCGTTTTCCATCGCGTCATATTCAATTCTTTTGTTAAAAGCTCCGTCATCATTCGTATCAAGCCATTCCTCCTTCAGAACCCCGTTTTCGTATAGTTCCCGCCGTCGTATATTAGTTGCGTTATTCGGCCTCCAGTCAATCCTGGTAATAATATTATATTTGTATGTACACGTAGCATCAGGTATACCGTTGAAATCGGTATCGATCTGCGATGACAGAGTTTCATTGTTCTTATATGAATACCACACGTCCACTTTTTCGTCAAAATTATTGTCATGATATATCGAAACTGTTTTGCCGTATTTATATTTTATCCATACATCCGTTTTCTCATCATAATTGTTATCAAATTCTGCTTTGCAGACAATTCCATTCGTATACCACACCCATTTGTGAGGTTTATCGTCCGGATAATAATTAGATTCAACTAACCCGGTAAATCTCATGGTATGGTCATGCCACAGATACATGCCGGCCATGCCGCATAGGATTCCGATTATCATCCAGAGCAGACAATATATTCTGACACGGGTACATAACGGCTTTTTCTCGCCGGGCACTTTACTCGTTTCAGAATCTTTGATCTGAATGAGTTCATGCCTCGCGATTATTTCTTCAGCGCGCTCACTGTCCGCGACATGGATACACAGTTGCATGCCTTTTCCCATACGCAGTTCAGGCCGCATCCCCGCACAATCATCTGATACTACCCAGCTGTATATACCTTCCGCCTGCAAACATGAACGGGCAATATCCAGCGCTGTCTGGTTAAAATATGTTCTGAGTATCACTGCGTCGTTGTCATTCTGTTTCATAATCCCACATATTCGCTCTTATTCATTATTGAACCGCATCTGTTCAGACAGATACTTATTCCTTCATCAGAAATACCATTTCCATTTCACTCCAGTTCGCGCCCGGTTTTCGGGTGGGAAGCTGAATCTGGCACGGATCGGTTTCCTTCCACCAGCGCCGGGTTTCAGGATCGTCCGCTATCGCCCGCATGTCGGCTTCATAATCATCACCTGTGTATTCAAAGTAACTGAACAGATATTTTTTACCGTCGAGTTCCGTTGTATAAATGGAGTAGTTCCGAATGTGCGACTGCCGCAATCGCTCTAAAACGCCCGGCCATACATTGGCATGCAATTCACGGTAATACTGTTCTTTCTCAGGATTGAGCCTGATCACCGAGCCGAATCGTTTAACCGGACTATCATCGGTTTCTGCCGGTGAAGGATTGGTCGGTCCATAAACCACTGTATGTTGTTTCTGGTCGTTCCGCATTGTATATCCTCATATAAATATAATAAAAAATACTTTCGAACCATTTCTCTCAGGCATATGCAGTATTATACTCTTTTTTCTCAAGCCAAAATGAAACAACGTTTTTTTCGATTGTCATCTTTTCAATCACATTTCCTCGATGACATCATACACCCACCAGGGCCCTTCATTTGTACTGAGAAGCGCAGCCCAATACCAGCTTGAAACATCACACCATGTTTCTCCACACTCGTTACGATACTGAACACGGGCTTTGTAAGTGCGGCTGTTCCGTTCTATTATGCTCACACCCCAGGCAGTCACGTTGGTATCAATGTACAATGGCTGCGGATGCACTAGGGCTCCCTGAGCCTTAAGGCAGTCGGCAACCGGATGCAGCTTCCTCGTCGGTTCTGTTACCCAACGTATAATTATTTCACGTCTGCCGTCGGTGAATCGTCCGGTTCGTCCCGGAAAATTCCTGTAAAAATCTGTTTCCTTTTCCGATAATTCAAGCTGCTTCAGTTTTTGTCCCTCAAACTTATCAGGCCAGCCCGGAAATGAACTGCCGATAGTGACCGGTTCACCGTTTCCGGGAATGAACGGCACTAATCCGGCTGATATGCAGGCACCTGAAAAAAAGATGCTCACAAGCACCACCTTGGTATGTGAACAGGATTGAACAGAATACCTGTTACCGGTTTTGCTCCGGCTTTTGTCCACGCCTTCAGCCAACCGGCGTGTCATCAGCAGGATCGTGATGCCAAGCATGATCCCGACGGCAATTCCTATTCCTGTATGGAAAAAATCCGGCAGACATATCAACCCCGATTCACTGTAAAACAGCGATGCGGAACGCACTATGTTTGCTACAATTACCAAACCCGTTGTGAAGATCCCGGCAATAAAGGTGCGCCGGAACGTCAGACGATATACAAGGGATAACGCGCAAACACAATAACCACCGAACCATAACAGGCGTATACCACTGCAGGGCGCGTCAATCCAGACGAGGGTATCGTTCCAGACCAGGCAGGTGCCGCGTGACATTACTCCCAGGCCCGTCATATTCAGTATTAGCGCCGTGCAGTGCGCGACAAGCAGCCGCATCGGGTATCCAAGATAAAATTGTAAAGACGGTATAAGCGGTAATGAAAGCAAACACAATCCGATCAAACCGAGTTCGGGATAGGTTTTTTTCCACAGAATGTTTACGGTAAAAGCAAGCGATACCAGTGCCATACCGGCCTTGATTTCCATCGGCGAGTATCTGAAAATGCATTCATACAATGTAACGAGTAAGGCCGGTATCCATAAACGGTTATATGCCGGAACCGGTTTGGCATACCCCCGCAGCGACATCAGCACCGGTATCGTCAGCAAGGCAACAATACCATACTCATCACCTGATATTTCCGTCATTCTATGGATATACCAGTGCCATACCGGCCAGAAAGCTCCGATCTGGATCACCAGTATTACCAGGATTAGAATCATCTGCCTCGCACCACTTTGACGGTAATGCCAACCAGAATTATCCCGCCGGCACAAATGAGCAGCAACCACATCTCCGGTTCCGGTACAGTCGGTACGGTATCAATTGGAACAGGTTCCAAACCGGCTTCTTTAAATTGCCGTTCCGTTTCCAGAACAACCGCTCCGGTAACCGGAGTTACAAGACTGTATCTGATTCCGCGTTCACACGCACGCTCTACCCGGACAGGATCTCCTGAAGTACAGTCATCCAAAATAGTGTTATACGCCCATAACCTTACAATATGTGTTGATTGTTTTTCCGGCATGTCCGCAACAACCCGAGACTCCCGCCGGATCGACAATACGCCTGATTTGCCGAAATCGTTAAGCAGTTCTGCGACTGTTCCACCCGGATTATTTATAAGCGCTACATGCCGGACCGGTTTCAATCCATCCAGCTTCTCTACCAGCTCATCCGAACCGGGTTTGGTCTGTATCTCATAGAGTACCGGTCCTTCCGGCCGGCGTTCCAAACGTTGCCGGATTTCTTCAGCGCTGCCTATCCGGTATTCCTGCGGTCCATGAATCCAGACCACAGCACCGGCTTTCCCCTGTGAGGCTTGCTCCCAGGCTGTAATAAGCGCTTCAGTATTGTCACGGCCTCCCTCACATTTTATATTGAGTAATGTTTCAGTCAACTCACCCGCTGCCGGATGATCGTTTCCTTCAGAAACAGCAATTTCCGAAACGGTATCACCGGCAAAAAGCACTGCCCATGATTTACAATACAATCCCGTTTCAAGTGCAGTTACTATCTCCGGAAGGCAGTCTTTCATGCTCTGCGATCCATCTATGACAACAACAACCGTGTCGGGAATCCTGTTACTTGTTACGTCTATTACTTGAAGCACGCCATATCCGTTAGTAGAAAACGAATCGGGCGTCCAGACTGACCGTTGCTCAGGATTGCGGGTCACAGATATGACTTCATGTGCCGCAGACATCTTCCCAGGTATGAGACTTCCCCGAAGAGCGTATGTTCCATTGTCAAGTTTTTCTTCCTGCAATGCTCCGTCTTCCGTGGTCATTATATTGTCACCCTCAAGCCAGACATTATGACGTGTTTCCGGCTTAAAGCTGAAGTTCCGCTCGCTGATTATCGGCAGCAGAATTCTTCCCTTCCCGGGCTGGTCGATCTGCATTGGTATGGTCATACCGATTCGCACTTTCATTTCTTCGCCGCCTGGCAGCACCGGGAAACACTGCATTGTTATCCGGCCAGGCCCGTCGGTTTTCACTAATACCGGATCCAACTGTCTGCGTACAACTTTTTTGTATGCCCTGCTTACCTTTCCTCTGCTGCCAAATGCCGCTTCTCGTTCCTCACCATCAATCCACAACGTTAAACGCGTTACAACTGCCCCGGGCGGCATCATAACCTGCATACGCGCCTCACGCCGCCAGTTGCTTTCATTCCGGAAAACCATGGTCCATTCCAAATACCCCAGTGCCTCTTCTGAATTGACTACCCCGTCGATGCGCGAATCGCTCATTGTCAGGCCAAACCACCGACCGCCTACCGTGTCATCCCCTAATTCCCTGTCAAATTCAAACTGTCCGTGGTTCATCCTCCGTAAAAATATGCTGTTATCCGGAGGCGGTTTTTTAAAATATGATTCTCCCGTTACCCGGTAATAAATTTCACCTGCCTGGTATTCAACATCCCCGGTAAACATCAGCCAACTGCTAATATCATTTCCTTCAATTGAAGGCCGGCACGAGCGTAATAGAATTTCCCGGGCGCCTAACGACCGTAACAGTTTAATTCCTTTCAAGCTTGTTTCAGCATTCGACGATGTCGCCATCAGCATTCCAACCCTGGTGGTTATGGCACTGAATGACACTGCAACTATCACGACTAACGCTAATAATATACCACTCCACAACCCCGGAAGCTTCCTGCCACTTTCCACATTCCGCCGTGCTATAAGCCGATATCGTATTGTACTGATCAAGGCAAACAGCGGCGACATCGGTAACAATGCCAGTAACCCTATACCAAAATAAAATACAAATGCTAATCCGAACATTGCCATCGGCAATACCGGCAGAAAAACCAGTGTATAATAAATACTGATGCCTATCGCCAGTCCGTTTGCTGTTCCTATCAACCGGGAATGTTTGCGATATCCCCGCCTTATCATCAGCCAGATGGCAAGATTCGCTCCGGGCACTATCGCTATTATGACAACATGCCCGATTGTTGGTATCGGATTGAAAAACGCGTTGGCGCATATACCACTTGCCATTTCCACAAGCAATGTTATCACCGGCAGCACTATGCCAAAAAAGAACAGACTAGCACTTCTGAATTTTTGCCAGCCTGTTCTGGAAACATTGTTTTCCTGATTGTTGTCCTGTTTTTGATCGTCTTGTGTCATACGAATGTTCCTCCTCCTGTTGTTGCTCACGAATACATATATTTTCCAGCGCACATAAATATTTTCCAATTATATATATTTACCGTGTTTACGTCAACCTGTTATCGCATTTAAAAATATACCATGTGTTTTTTTTGTAACGTATGACCAAAACCAACCTGAACTATGCACTAAACAATCAACAAAAAAGGGCGGACTCAAAGCCCGCCCCTGCTATCAATAATATATCCAATCACAAAACCTTAAAACCTGAACCCTGAACTCCATCAACC
>CAZCLS010000169.1:0-7951 GCA_964499565.1 uncultured bacterium | reverse complement strand
CCGGACGACATGGTAGCATTCGTAACTGACAGAAAATTAGAAAAATCTATTTCTTCGGCTATGACCGCCCCGAAACTCTGCGAGGGCTGTCCGGTCGTGCAGGTTTGAACATAGGTGTAGAGCAAATCTATCATCATCTCAAGATTATTATCCCTGGCTGAAACGGCTGTCATGCCGTCAGAGAATTGTGACAGGGTCACCGGCTCATGCGGTTGTTCAGCCGGAATCAGGTTTTGGAGCCGGCCGCCGGCCATGTCGATTATCGGCCGCTGTATCCCGGCTTCGGCTGAAACACTTATTCCCGCCGGCCAGACTGCCGAGGGCAGAATCGGGGTTGTATTCCCTGCTGTGCTGTACAATGGCGGTGCTCCGGTGCTTTCAGCTATGTTCCAGGAATATAATTTTGATCGGTAATGTACATAAAGAATGTAATCATGTTGATTGCCGTACAGAGGAAAGTCATTCCGTGTGCCGATTTGATTATAAAATCCGTTTGCCTCCGGATGGCCCACAACGCCAGATACCATGTATCCATCAATCGGGTCGCCATACAATTGCAGCCCTTTTGTTGCCAGTGTCCCGGTCATGCTGTCCCCGCCACGATTCAACCAGGGCGCTCCGGTGATCTTGTCCGCCGATACACTGTCTATATGCTCGTCATGAACTGCTCCTGCAGCGATTGTATCCTTCGTGACCGCTGCCCGGCCGATCTGATTCGATCCGAATACCTTTATGTCGATATAGCGCGTAATATCATTGCTGACACAGATCAGACGGTTGGATATATCCATCACTTCCAAACTGGTATAATCATATATATTTGACGCGGTCAGGTTCCAGTTGTTTGCCTGGGTAATAAGAGCTGTATGCAGGTCGGCGTCGGCGACCGTGAGGGCAGCTGCCGCGGAATGTAGATCGGCAGCAAGTTGCGCGTCTCCCGCTTCACGCTGCACCTGCTCTCCGGCTATCTGACCGCGCAGAGAATTTGTCGCAGCCATTAAAGATGAACTCCACTGAATTCTCTGCGTAGTGACTGCCGCGTTCAATTCTGCGATTGATATGTCTACAGAATTTGAAAGCGTTATTACTTGATTGGTCAAACTGGTATACAGCCAGGCTGATGTTGCCTGGCTATCCGCTATCGCTTCTGCCAAATTGTTTGAAAGTACTCTGGTGTTAAACTCTACCCGGTTTGACAGGGTGTTCAGATTATCAACCAGTTCTATATAGTTCTCTGCAGTTTGATCTGATAAATTCTGGATATCTGTCAGAATATCCGCGTCAGCTCTGGTAAGATTTTCCACCGCGGAACGCAACTCGTCAGCAAGTTTAGAATCCTCTGCCTCACGCTGCTCCTGTTCTCCGTCTATCCGCTCGTGCAGTATGTTTGTCGCCGAGAACAGTGCTGCACTCCATACCTGCTGCTGCGTTGTTCCAGCCGCCAGCAATTCCAAAACAGTTAGATCAATGCTGTTTGAGAGTATTACTAGTTGATTGGCAAAACTGGTATACAACCAGGCCGATGTTGCCTGGCTATCAGCGACTGCTCGTGCCAGCCGGTTGGACAAAAAACAGTCTCCCGCTTGAAAAAGATTTGACACAACTGTTATCCTTTCTGTAAGCGACTCCAGACGGTTAGACATCAGAGAAGTGAACTGTGCTATTTGACCGACACGCACTTCAACCGCCGCATTCCGCTCAAGTAATAATGTGTAAGAACTGGTGGTTGCAAACGCTGACGCGGTGTTGCCGTCTAGAAGGATAGCGTTTACCGCGTACGGAACTGCTGCCAATTGAACATCAGGTGCCAGCGCTTCAAAATCTTCCGTGCCGGCTTGAAGCCAGATGCGCAGGAATTGTTTCAGCTCTCCCGAAAATACTGCCGGTGTCAATGCCTGCATACCGTCTACATTAGTATCGCCTATGCTGAATCCACAGCTGCCCTGGTCCGCGCATACAAGCACCGCCTGTCCGGGTTCTCCCGTGACCGTACCGTCATTCGACCAGAGGTAATAATCGCTGCCCTGCTCGTACATAGCCAGTTTTACCTGAACAGGCCCGGTCCAGTTGGTTTCGCCAACCTGAACGGAAAGCTGGAAGGGAATTTCACACGGAACTGCATACGTACTACTGCATAAGATACTTAACAGAACGCTGATGCTGAAAAGATTCAGGGGTTTCATAGAAATATCTCCGACAGATGCTAATAACAGTTAACGTAACTGCGCTTTTTGATGTTTATTTATGCGCGACCACACGAATAGTCCGGTTATACTATTGAATAGAAAAACAGGAGCGGGTTCAGGTATGCTTTCAGCCCTGCCGCCCGATGCGATGCCGCCATCAACAGTATACGCTGCGGATGAAAGCGGTACGGTATACCAGGATTTGACGGAATAGGGATGCGACACGGCTTTGAGGCTTGCTATCCCAACAACTATTGATGCCGTGTACTCAGCCTGAACCGGTTTGGCTGCCAGGAGAATTGTCAGCAGGGCAAAAATAGATACTACAATAATGGGAGTGTGCGTTTTCATTTGGTGTCCAATGTTTCACTTTATCGCTGCTAACCGGGCAGTTGATGCTTTTCATTACTATATACGCATTTCCCTCAATATTTTTGCACATTTTTTTGTAAGGATTTGGTAATGAATGCTTTATAATACCCAAAAGCAACTGTTGTGCGCAGAGAGCAGAGCCGTAAGTAGCACCCGCAACTCCGAAGCGGGTGGCTCGTATAGCATACATTCACACGCCGGACACCTGCACCCCTTTTCCGATTGAACATTTCATGCTGTAGGGGAGGGCCTTGCGTCCTCCCGCTGACTGGGATAATGGGTATTGATAATCGTTGCATGGATTGTATCGCGGATCATTGTGTACGTTTGCGCGGTCCATAAGGCGGGAGGACCCCAGAGAAGTAAAACTTCACAGGGCAAAGCGCAAGGCCCTCCCCTACAGCAGTGTCGTTTCTCTGCCCACGACCCACGACTTGACGACTCACCACTCACAACCCACGGCCCACAATCGCCCGTATGGAACCGGCCTTCCACGCTAATGTTCATTCGTCTGCAAGCCCCAGTAGCCCCTGGCTTCTACGAAGCCGGGGCAGGGGAGAGCTGGAGGAAGACGGACATGCGTGCGGTGACAGGCAAGCCTGAACTCAGTAGACCCCTCTGTAGCCGGTCTCGAGGAGGCCGGTTGTGCAGACTGGTGTACCGGTAACCTCTGTAACCCCTTCACCCTCTTCAACCCTTTACTCCCCTTACGTAATCACAAACCCACGGCCCTATCCTAACCGCTATTTATAAAATCAGCTGTGCTGATTTTCCTCCAAAACCCCGGCACACACTCGCAAGCCTATCCCAAGCCTGCATTTCGGTGGACTTACACACATACCCAAGCAATCACACCCCAAGCCCACACTGGCGGCCCCGTTGCCCTGTGGCGTGCAAAGCTACTCCATCAGGGTCGGCTATCGGACATTGGGTGATGAAGCTGGGCGGTTGGTGGGTTGAACCGGGTTGATTTACTTCGCCCTTACAGGGCTTAATTATGTGGTTGGCGAGATACCCGGGGCGTTGCCCCGGGCTATAGTACTTCGGCCTTACAGGCCTTAAAAACAAAAAAACAGCCTGAAGGCTGGACTCCAGCGGTTACATACGCGTGTTGGAGTACACGCTTCCGTCAAAAGCCGGACAGGTTAGCGTGAAGTGTGTGTGTATGTTCGGCGTATAGTGTATGTACATACGTCACCCGCGTCAGAGTCGAGGGAGCTACTATCGGACATCGGACATCGCGTGATGAAGCTGGGAGGTTGGGAATTTGGGAGGTTGGGAGGCTGGGATTTTTAGCTTGCACCACTCACCCTGCTGGCGTAGCTTCGCACGCCACAAGGCAAAGCGACTCACGCCTCACGACTCGACCACTCGACCACTCGACCACTCACCACTCACCACTCACGACCCACGGCCCACGGCCCTCGGCTCTCGGCCCGCGTAACACATCCCAAGCTAATATGCCAATTCCCAAGCACACACTATCGGCCCTCCCCCGGATACGCAACCCCCCATTGCCGCCGCAGCTCATCCATCGTTCGCATGATCGTCAGCGTCTCTTCCAACGGCAGTATCGCGCTCTCTATCTCTCCTGCCCTTACACGCCGCTGTACTTCGTCTATCTGGTAATTATATCCATTGCCTTTGATCGGGATTTCCCGGCTTTCTTCTTTTCCTTCCTGTTTAATACTATATCGGGTTGGCCGCCAGCACCGTTCAGGTATATAGATATTTCCTTCCGTACCGCAAATTCGGGCGTCATCAGGCAAATCCGTGCTGACCGCGCATGAAAGCAGCGCTACTTCTCCTTTCGCGTACTTAATCACTATGCCTGCTTGCTCGTCTATTCCCGTTTTCCCTGGCTGTGCCAGCCCCGTCACACCGGCCGGTTCACCAAACAGCATCGAGGCGAACGAGATCGGGTACACCCCTATGTCCAGCAATGCGCCGCCCCCGAGCGCCGGATCGAACAACCGGCTTGCCGGGTCAAATGCCGTGCGGAACCCAAAATTACCGAAGAACATCCGCGCCTCTCCGATTGTGCCCCGTTCTATCTCAGCCCTGATTTCCACTACCGCGGGTATAAACCGCGTCCACATCGCTTCCATCAGAAAGCGGTTGTGCCGCCTTGCACAGTTAATCATCTGTTCTGCTTCAGCAGCATTAATCGCAAACGGTTTTTCACATAACACATGTTTCCCCGCTTCCAGACACATCAGCGTGTTTTCGCAATGAAATGGATGCGGCGTTGCTATGTACACAATATCAATCTCCCGGTCGTCCGCCAGCGCCTGATACGACGCATACCGGCGCGGGATACCGAATTCTTCGCCAAACCGGTCTGCCGTGTGCCGCGCCCGTGAAGCCACCCCGGCCAGTTCCGCGCCATCGACCTCCGGGAATGCCTCAGCACACTTCCGCGCGATAGATCCCGTACCGATAATGCCCCATCGTAGTGTGTTGTTCATTGTTTGTTATTCGTTATTGGTTATTCGTTTTCTTATGACTCATACTGTGGCCAGGACTAAATTCACCGATGTCCGATGTCCGTCAGCGTGGGAGGCCGGTTCCACACGGGCGACTGTGCGCCGTGAGCCGATCACCGATTACTGATCACCAATCGGTCTGATCGGTCCGATCCGTCGGATCCGTCTGATTCTTCGCCCTTTGTAACGCGGGAGAATTCCGAAACAGTAACAAAATGCAGCGATTGAAAGGAACCGCGCAGCAGTGTTCGGCGTGCAGCCGCTTGCCAACCAAGTCACCTGCTTCAGAGCCGCGGGTGCTACAAACGGCCCACGGATATCTACCATTATCCATTGACCATCTACCATCATCCCTCTGCCCTACTTGTTGCCCCAAACCTGCATTTTTGTGGTCTATCCCGCATACCCAAGCGATCATACCCCAAGCCCCTCCGTTGTAGCCGGTCTCGCTGAGGCCGGTTGTTGAGTGCTGCGTGTTTTGCCGGGCAAGTCACCCGCTTCGGAGCCGCGGGTGCTACTATCTGCCCTCGGAACACATCCACCGGCTCTTCAGCCACAACCCCCTCGCCGGCGGCCATCCGCGCCGTTTGCGGGACTATCCAGGCTAACGCCTGACCAGCAATTGCAGAATTCGGACATCGGATAACGGCCCTCGGACATCGGACATCTGTCCACAGTCGCCCGTGTGGAACCGGCCTCCCACATTGAAGGTCCGCCTCCATCTGCTATGTATAAAATCAGCTGTGCTGATTTTCCTCTCCCAACACACACCCCTGATCCACCCCCAAACCCTCACCCCTGACTACTGCCCTCTGTCCTCTGTCCTCCGCCCTCTGCCCTCGGCTCTCTTACACCAACCCAAACCCGCCTAACAGCAGATGCAGTACGCCCAGTACGATACACGCTATGCCTAACGGTACCTGGAACTTGTCAAGTACCGCGATTTTCGCTTCGTACTGTGATATCCGCTCCTGCACCTTCTCAGCTTTGCTGGCTGCGTCTCCCGAGTGAGCCGGTTTGCGGAATAATATCTCTTTTCCCAGCAGTATCCCCGTCAGTATAACCGCGATCTGCGGCAGTATATCGGCAAATACTGCAAAACCGCAAAATAAAATCGCGCGTAATAACGAGACTACCCCGACGGTAAAAATAACGACTCCTAACACATTCCGCAGCGGCGTCAGAGCGGCATACATCTTTTTCAATTGCGGTACCTTCTCCGCCAGCAGCGGCGCGGCTGCCAGTAATCCGGCCATGATTGCCGCCGCGGACAAGAATATCCGGAACCAGAACCCGAAGAAACCTCCCGTTGTAGAACCGCCGCCGCCGGTCGCCTTTACCTTGTCAACCCGCATAGTATAGATGTCTCCCACCGTCACACCGGTAAACGGCGGCGCTTGTTTCACCCCTTTTTCTTCCCCCGTCAGGACCGTCAGAGAAAAAACGCGGCAAATGCCTTCCTTTTTCTCTTTTTCGTTATAGCACGCTCCCCAGATCGGTAATCCCCACTGGATCGTTTCCCCTAAAATATTTTTCTTGAACGGATACCAATTCCCGCGAATCGCTACCGCTATTGTGCGTTCCGGATTTTTATCGTTGCGGGCTTCCTCGTCGGCCCGCAGATACTCCATTGCCGCTTCCGCCAGGTCGTCCGGGTCTCCCGGTCCCGTGAAGTTTTTAAAATGACCCGGCCATTCCGCCGCATCGATTTTATCCTGAATCGCCCCTAGCTTCTCTGTGCGGAGTTTGTCTACATTTGCCAGCATCTCTTTGGCTTTCTCGTTTTCCGGATCGAATTGCAGGGCCAATCCCAGTTGTCCCTTCATCTTTTCAAAGTTCTCGTCCGTTACATAGGCTTTATAGCTGTCCATGTTACTCTGCAGCCCTTCCGCCTGATTGATAAACTCCCCGGCTTTCTCCTTCCTGGACGGTTTGATGTTGTCAAGCCATTGTTTGCTCTCTTCATACGCGTTCCCGGCCGATTCATCCGGCCGCTGGTTTTTTACCGTTTCCGTCAAATCCCAGATTTTGCTGTCGATATCATTGCGGGTTTTTCCGTACGTTGCCGCAAAAGCATTCAGCTGCTTTTCTATCTCCGGTTGGTCTTTCTCAATCGCATTCAGCTTCTCCAGTATCACCGCGTTGTCCGTGCCGATTATGCCCGTCTTGTACGTCATTATATATTCTCCCACGCGCGCCTCTATGTCATCATGCGTCTTCACCATCTGCTCCCAGTCTTTCAGCGCCTGCTGCGGCGTCGGGTCGGCCGCCGATGCCGACAGGGCGGCACAGATAATAAAAGCAATAATTACCAGTCCTGTTTTCACAATCTTTTGTTTCATTGTTCGGTTCTCCTCTACAAGGTTAATAATTGATCTTTAGTCCTGTTTATGTATCAATTCCGTAATCTATAATCCCTATATTTCACTCAACCACCTAATCGGTCCGATCCGTCTAATCCGTCCGATCCTGCATACGCTCCCAATCCAAACCCAAGCCAACACCTCTGCCCTCGGCCCACAGTCGCCCGTACGGAACCGGCCTCCCACTCTGACTGACATCGGACATCTGCCCTCTGCCCCTTGCCCTGTGGAGTGCGAAGCTACTCCATCAGAGTCGAACATCGGATAACGGCCCTCTGCCCTCTATCCACAGCGGCCGGCGCGGACGCCAGCCCTCCACATCACGACTCACCACTCACGACTCACGCCCCCCCGCCCTCTGATCTCTGCCCTCTGATCTCTGATCTCGAATATCTGTCCTCTGCTCACGGAAACGCCTGGTGAATTCCCCGGATGAACATGTCTACCGCCACGGTCACTAACAGCAACCCCATCAAGCGCTCCAGCGCGGTCAGTCCCTTGTGGCCCAATACCCTGTTCAGCAAAGATGACGATAACAGTATGC
>CAZCLS010000168.1:0-7954 GCA_964499565.1 uncultured bacterium | reverse complement strand
TCCACGGGCTGGTCAATCGCCGTTATGTTCCCGCAAAATGAATTGATGGCTATTATTACTAATCTCAACCGCGTCGTGATCGCCCTGGGAATCTCCGGCTTCTTCTTCCTTTCGCTCGTTATCAGTATCATCGCGGGTTCTATCACTAAACCGCTGCGATTACTGTCGCAAACCACACGTGATTTCGCACGGGGAAATTTTGATGTTGATATTCCCTTAACCAGCTCACGCGATGAAGTCGGCCGCCTGACCGAATCCTTTGTTGCCATGAAACTGGCCCTTAAACAATATATTAAAGATTTGACCGAGACCACAGCCGTCAAGGAACGCATGGAAAGTGAATTGAAGATCGCTCACGATATCCAGATGGGAATTGTGCCCAGCCTGGTGCCGCCCTATACCGGCAGTAACGCGTTTGATCTGTACGCTGTCCTAAAACCCGCTAAAGAAGTCGGCGGCGACCTGTATGACTTCTTTTTCATTAATGATGACCTGCTCTGCCTCGTGATCGGCGATGTATCCGATAAAGGCGTACCCGCTGCTTTGTTTATGGCTGTTACAAATACCTTTATTACCGCTATCGCAGAAAATGCAACGACCCCGGAAGAAATTATCTCCCAGGTTAATAAATATATATCTATTGATAATGATTCGTGCATGTTCGTTACCATGTTCTGCGCTATCCTTAATATCCGTACCGGCGAGTTACTGTACACCAACGGGGGACATAACCCGCCCCTGCTCCTGCGCGCATCCGGCACCGTCGAATATCTTCAGTTGGACTCCGGCATGGCGCTCGGTATTAACGTGGATGCTGAGTACCTTGTCGAATCCCTTTTCATGCAGCCCGGCGATGTGTTTATCATGTATACCGATGGCGTTACCGAAGCCTTTAATTCTGCCGGTGAAATGTTCGAAGAAGACCGCTTGAAACAAACCGCACTATCCCTCAGGTCTTTGCCTGTTAAAGAAATGACGGAAGGTATTATCAACAGCGTTTCACACTTCAGCGATGGTATCCCTCAGTCGGATGATATTACTATTCTGGCTGTCCGGTATACAGCGCACTAGCGCGATTGAATTTCACGCTCTTATCGCGCCATTACAATCAATCCTACATCAACCGCTCCCGCCCTCCGCAGGGTTCGCGCGCATTCTTTCGCGGTAGAACCGGTTGTCAGAACATCATCAACCAACGCCAGGCGCATACCGCGAATATAATTGTCATGCTTGACATGAAAAGCTCCTTTGATATTCGATGCCCGGCTGGCTGCGCTTAATTGAACCTGAGGCGTGGTTTTGCGCACACGTTTGAAATCTCCCGCCGGAAGCACCGGTATGCCGCTGCGCCGGCTGATGCAGCGGGCTAACTCGCGGGACTGGTTGAATCCCCGCCAGCGCTGACGCGTCCAGTGCAGCGGTATCGGTACCAGCCAGTCATAGGACGCGAGGTGGATAGCGGCCGGAAACCGGTCCATGATATGATTTGCTAAAAAGCCGGCCAGAAACTGGTGCCGACTATATTTGTAGCGGTGTATCAGCAACTTGGCGCTGTCCCGGTATTCCGCCGCGGCAAACACCCGCGACACCGCCGGCCGCGGATGCAGCCGGCACATGCCGCATAGCTGGTCTGTGCCGTCGCGTGTTCTGATCGGCCGGCTGCATTTCGGACAACAGGGTGAAGATATCAGCGGCAGTCTGGCATAGCAGCCGGCACACAGACACTCATCGTCATCCGCCATGTTTCCTCCGCATATTTCACAGCGCGGAGGAAACAGCAGATCGAGTACTCCTTTCAAAAAAGGCGTCAGCACGGCTTTCTTCCCGGACGTTACTTCGCCTTTTTACCTACCATCGGTGCAAACGTATATTCCTTGATCGGTTCCGTAATCGGATTGTTCTCGATCTTATCCGCCAGAACCGCTTCCGGAGAGCCGGGCATGATTACATCGATATACTTGATCGAGTTATACGGAATGAAATACACTTTCGTATGTGCCGCGAGCGGTCGTTCATCATACCCGCCACTGACGCTGTCTTTGAACTCCTGGAAGTGCCGGCCGCTGATTGTTATGCCGGCATCATTAACATCCGTGACGACGCCGCGCATGATATCCACCGGCATTTCCCGGAAATTTCGCCGCAGCACTACCCGTACGCGCGCATTACTTAGATTCTTAGGTGATTGACCCATGTCTTATTCCCCGTTTGTGTTATCGTATGTTATGTTTCCGGTTCGAATTGGTGCTGAACCAGTTTGATTGCCAGCGCTGTGCCGGTTTTTTCGTCTATATCTATGCAGACTCCCATCATGCGCACGTCTTTGCCGGCTACCGCAAAGCGGTGCGGCATCCCGGTCCGGAAATGAGCCAGTACCGGCTCGATTTCACGCCCCAGCACCGATTCGTGCGCCCCGGTCATGCCTACATCCGTGATGTAAGCCGTCCCGTTCGACAATATTCTCGCGTCTGCTGTTTGCACGTGTGTGTGCGTGCCGCATACCGCCGATACGCGCCCGTTCAGAAACCAGCCCATCGCTATTTTTTCACTGGTCGCTTCGGCATGCATATCAACGACTATCACCGGCGTTGTGGCGCGCACGTCCTCCAGGATCTCCTCAGCAGCCCGAAAAGGACAATCAAGCGGATTCATAAATACCCGCCCTGCCAGGTTCACAACCGCTACCGGCACTCCGTTGCGGGCCGGTATTACGGTCCAGCCCGTGCCCGGTGTGCCGGGTGGATAATTAAGCGGCCGGATTACCCGCCGATTCTCAAGCGCTTTAATAGCCGTTTTCTGCTTGAATACGTGGTCACCGGTCGTCAATACATCAATCCCGGCTTCCAGCAGTTCACCGGCCGTTTCAGGCGTGATGCCGCTGCCTCCCGCGCTGTTCTCCGCGTTAGCTATGAAAAAATCCACCCCGTACTCTTCCCGAATTCTCTTCCCCTGCGCTTTAAGCATCGTGCGCCCCGGGCGGCCAACTATATCTCCTATCATTAATATTCGCATGCGTCCGTCTATTTGGCATATTCAACTACGCGCGTCTCGCGAACCACACATACTCGTATCTGGCCCGGAAACTGAACTTCGTCTGACACCCGTTTCGCGATTGTGCGGGCGATCGACATCATCTGGTTGTCATCGATGCTTTCGGCATCCACTACCACCCGCAACTCGCGGCCGGCCTGGATCGCAAACGCCGTCTGCACGCCTTCCATCTCATCCGCGATGTTCTCCAGCTGCTCTATCCGCCGTAAATACATGTCATACCCTTCACTCCGCGCTCCCGGCCGTGCCGCCGAGATCGCGTCCGCCGCGCTGCACAGCACCGCTATGCGCGAGCGCGCTTCCGTTTCGTTGTGATGAGCTGCTATCGCGTTTAATATATCTTCACTTTCATTGTACCGTTTGGCAATCTCGGCTCCAATCTGAGCATGGGCTCCTTCAACTTCATGGTCGATCGCTTTGCCGATGTCATGTAATAATCCCGCCCGCTTGGCTTTCTCGACGTCTTCATGCAGCTCAGCGCTCAAGGCCGCCATGATCCGCGCTACTTCAACCGAATGATTCAACAGGTTCTGCCCGTAACTTGTGCGGAATTTGAGCCTTCCAACCAGTTTCAGCAGCTCGGGATGTATCCCCGTTATGCCAAGTTCTAACGCTGTTTTCGTGCCCGTTTCTTCTATCTCGCGGTCTAATTCCTTGCGGACTTTCGCCAGTACTTCTTCTATCCGCGCCGGATGAATGCGCCCGTCGGCTATTAATCGCTCCAGCGTCCGCCGCGCTACCTCGCGCCGCACCGGGTCGAAGCCGGATATGACTACCGCGTTAGGCGTATCATCAATCAAAATTTCAACGCCGGTTTCCTGTTCCAGGGCCCTGATATTACGCCCTTCCCGCCCGATTATCCGACCCTTCAAGTCGTCACTCGGCAGTGATACTGAACATACCGTCGATTCCGTCACATAGTCCGAGGCACAGCGCTGTATGGCCTGGCTGATAATGTCGCGCGCCAGCCGGTCCGATTCTTCATTCGTTTCCTGTTGTTTGCGCCGGATATAATTGGCACAGTCATACTCGACTTCATGCTCCAGTTTTTCCATCAGCCGTTTGTATGCCTCGTCCCGGCTCAATCCCGCTATGCGCTGCAATGCTTCCTCCTCTTCATGCACTAAGCGGTTGATTTTTTCGCGCTCGTGCTCGATGGCTTTGCGGTCCTGCTGTATTTTTTCGCGTTCGCGTTCTAATTGCTGCTCTTTCTGCTCCAGCAAGTCCGCCCGCCGGTCATTATTGTCTTTTTTCTGCTGCAGCCATTGCTCTTCCTTCAGCAGTTCCTTGCGGCGTTCCTTCGTCGTTTCCTCAAATTCCACCCGCTGCTGATGCAGCTTATCCTTGATCTCTATCTCGCCTTCACGCACGATCTGCTGCGCTTCCCGGTGCGCGTCCTCTATAATCTGTTTCGACCGCGCGTAGGCCGAACGTATGCTCCGCCGACTGTAAAACATGTGCAGTATATATCCAACCAATCCGCACCCGAAGGCTATCCCTACTATATGTAAATAGCTGATCTCTATCATACCGTACTCCTGTGTTTGTTACCTCTATGTATCATAATCCCGGGCCGCGATGCAGCCCTCGGGAGTTGCTATCCATTGTATGCGCCAGTCGCTTTCATCCGCTGGTATCTCTTCCACCAGCTGACATGAAAATCCCAGCCCGATCGTCCCGTCAACCACCCCGGCTTCCCTCAGCGCGCGGTCATAATATCCGCCTCCCCGTCCCAGACGATTGCCTTTCCGGTCAAATCCTGCGCCTGGTATCAACCATACTACCGGCGCCGGCCCTTCCCCGGGCTGCCATACCGGTGTCGTTTCGCGCGGTTCCTGTATGCCGAATACTCCCCGCCGCAGCTGTTTTTCCGGTCGTAAATCCGTAAGCTCATGCCATATCAGTCCTGTGCCGCTTACCCGCGGCACTACTACCTTCTTGCCCGCCGCTAACGCGTTCTGCAGCAATGCCAGCGTCGCTGCTTCTTCGCCGGTAGCCATATACCCCACAACGGTTCGCGCCATGCGCCAGACAGGCAGACTAAGCACTCGATACTCGATCGCGCTACTTTGCGCGCTCCGTTCGACCGGGCTGAGTTTTGCTCGCTGTGTCAGCAGCCGCTTTCGCTCGCTGCGTTTGCTTTCGCCAATAGGCAAGTCGTTCCGCAATTTTCGCCTCCCATCCCTGCTGGGTCGGTTCATAATACCTGCGTTGCGCAGGCAGATAGTCCTGGGGTACAAAATGTCCCTCGAAATTATGGCTGTACTGATAGCCTTCTCCATGCCCGAGTTCCTTGGCACTGGGATAATGAGCATCCCTCAAATGGCGCGGGACTTCCAGCGTGCGCTGTTCACGCACATCAGTCTGCGCTTTTGACAGGGCCGCGTAGGCCGCGTTGCTCTTGGGCGCGCAGGCCAGGTATACCGTTACATGCCCAAGGTTGATCTGCGCTTCCGGCAGTCCAACCCGCTCGACCGCGTCAAATACCGCGATAGCCTGCGGCAAAGCCAGCGGATCCGCGCAGCCAATGTCTTCACTCGCGAATATTACCATGCGCCGCGCGATAAAGCGCGGGTCTTCCCCCGCTTCCAGCATCGTCGCCAGCCAGTATAAAGCCGCGTCCGGGTCACTGCCCCTCATCGATTTTATAAACGCCGAAATAGTGTCGTAATGCGCATCGCCATCCCGGTCATATACAATGTTCTTTTTCTGAATCGAGGCTTCCGCCTCGGGAATGCCGATATGCCGCGCGGCGCCGACTGCCTCTGGAGCGGAAACCGCCGCTAATTCCAGAGCGCTTAATGCTATCCGCGCGTCGCCGGAGCAGGCCGTCGCTAAAAACCGCAGTGCTTCCTCATCTACCGTTACCTGGTACTGCCCTAATCCGCGTTCACTATCCTCCAGAGCCCGCCGCAGCAGTATCTCGATATCTTCTTCAGTCAACTTTTCAAACTGGAAAACACGCGAGCGTGATATTAACGCCGAATTAAGCGCGAAAAACGGGTTTTCCGTTGTCGCTCCGATCAGAACCAATGTGCCGTTTTCCACATACGGCAGCAACACGTCCTGCTGCGCCTTGTTAAACCGGTGAATCTCGTCCAGAAATAATACGACACTGCCCTTACCGGCCTGCAGCCGGCGGCGTGAATATTCTATCACTTCGCGCACATCCTTAACCGTCGCCGCCACCGCGCTGAGCCGGCAGAATACCCGCTGTGTCGTTTTGGCGATTACCTCCGCTAACGTCGTTTTGCCGCAGCCTGGCGGTCCATAAAAAACAACCGACGTCAGTTTGTCAGTTCGTATAGCCCGCTCCAGTAACGTGCCTGGTTTCAGCAGATGCTGCTGACCTGCCACTTCTTCCAGATTCTGCGGACGCATACGGTACGCCAGCGGCGCCTGGCGTGCCTCCTGCTCTGATTCATGTATACCCGGAACCTTTTCCTCCGCTGAGAGAAAAAAATCCACAGGAGCGTTTTCAGCGTGTGAATGCGCCATATATGCTTCCAGCACTATTGTACTACAGAACAATCAGAACATTTCCGGTAGATGCGAATACCGTGTCAGAAAAACAGAGGAGAGCCGGGTGGTGCGTCAGCTATAGTAAAAAAACCCCGCGCATGCCGTCTGATAGCCGTGTTGAGCCCAAAGGCCAAGTGGGTGCAGAGCCATACTTGTGCGCCTTCCCGCTCAATAAGTCGGGCTTGACCCTCCGCATGGTCTCTGATTTCCCTAACAACATAGTGTTGGTCCAAACGTGGTTTTACCATGGCGTACACCGCAGGGTATATTCTATTGCTTTTGCAATCTGTCTCACTTCAGTTTTTCCCTTTCGTCATTGTTCAAACCCTTCCTTCCTCCACAATGACGTGAATTCTATTGTAACGTAGTACAATCCTTGTTTTGTTAATCTATGATAAACTGATATTATTCAGTAAATTCATTATAATAAATCCATGCTTTAAAAGCAACAGAACTGCCAGTTCTTTTTGCTGACTATCGACCTTTTTCAGACTAATTTTCACCAGGTGTCTCTATGACTGTTTATGCCGAAATCAGCCTCTATCCCCTTAAAACTACCGACATAACACAACATATTGTTTCCTTTCTACAATATATTGCGTCTCAAAACCTTCATGTCGAGTATGGCCGCCTCAGCTCAATCGTCTCCGGAGAGTGCTCAGATGTTTTTTCCGCCCTCAATGCCGCTTTCGAACGCTGCTGCGACCAAACTGCCGTTGCCATGTGCCTGAAAATCACTAATATCGCTCCGCCAGCCCTCAGCAAAGAATGATGGGGAATGTGAAGGGGAGGATGGTAGATGGTTAATGGTTGATGGTTGATGGGCGATGGGGGTTCAGGGTTCAGGGTTCAGGGTTCCGTGAACCTTTCGGAATTCAGTTTTCAATCAGTTCTCTCCATCAACCATTTGTACAACGGTACCCCCTGCTTGGCGCAAGCGTGAATCTCGCGTCCAGAAAGTACCGTGTGAAAGTGCACATGATGCCAGCAGATGCACATCAATTAATCCTATGCCCTTTCCCATCAGAGAATGCTGTTCGGTCTTCCGAAAATGCTGGATCCATAACGACGTATCAACTAATACCACGGATGCTCCTTCGGCGCGATATTGGTGCCAGATGCTTTTCGGTGCCTCCTAACACTGCCAACCGCCGCGCGCTTTCCCGCGCTATAAGTGCTTCCATACCCATCCGCACTAACGCCGTTTTCTCTGTGACTCCTGTAAGCTCGGTTGCCTTCCGAATCAATGCGTCATTTATATGTAAGGTTGTTCTCATGTATATGATTTGATCATATATATATGCATAATTGAAGTGCCATACTGCTCCCTAATTCCGCGATAGACGTAGGTGCAGTAGATACGAGGCGTGAGATACGCGAG
>CAZCLS010000167.1:0-7963 GCA_964499565.1 uncultured bacterium | reverse complement strand
TCGCGGCAGACAATCGTCCGGCTGGACGAATAAACTCATCTGGGGCGATAACAAGCTCGTTCTTTCATCACTCAAGAATGGCCCGCTGCACCGACAGATAGAAGATGCAGGCGGCCTAAAACTAATCAATATCGACCCGCCTTTTGATGTCGGTGCGGACTTCTCGATGGATATCGAAATTGGCGGCGACACCTTCACCAAGAAACCCAACATCCTCGAAGAAATCGCCTACCGTGACACCTGGGGCAAGGGCGCAGACAGCTTCATTGCCATGATCTACGAACGGCTCGTGCTGATGCGCGATCTCCTAGCGGAGGATGGGAGTATCTACGTGCATTGCGATTGGCGGGTGAGCGGATACTTGCGGCTTGTTTTGGATGAGGTTTTTGGGCAATTCATTTCCGAGGTCTCCTGGAAAAAGCTTGGCGCAGCTAAAGCCCAGAGTTCGCACTTTGCAAATATCAAGGACAGCATCTACATCTATTCAAAATCGGTGAGGCAACTATTCAACCCGCAATTCGTGCCGAAGAATAAACAAAGGATGTTTGACACACATTACAGGCACATTGAAGAGGGATCTGGGCGCCGCTACAAACTTGCGGACTTCACTCAAGATGGGCAAGGCCCCGCAAGGAGTTTTGGAGGGAAGGTATTGGAGCCGCCCCCAAGCAAACACTGGATTTGGTCTCAAGAAAGAATCGATGAGGGGATGAAAAACGATCTCATTGTTTTCTCCAAGAACGGTATCCCGAGCGTCAAGAGATACTTTGACGAAGGCGAGGGCGTAAGAATTGGCGACATTTGGGATGATATCTATTCAGTCAATCCCATGGCACAGGAGCGAGTAGACTACCCAACCCAAAAACCAGAAGCACTTCTCGAACGCATCATCAAAGCCTCTTCCAACGAAGGCGACCTTGTCGCCGATTTCTTCTGCGGTTCCGGTACCACAGCCGCTGTCGCCGAAAAACTCGGCCGTAAGTGGATTGTGTCCGACTTGGGGAAATTCGCCATACACACCACACGCAAACGGCTGATCGGCGTTCAGCGGCAACTCAAGGCCGATGGCAAGGACTACCGCGCCTTTGAAATTCTCAACCTGGGCAAGTACGAGCGGCAGCACTACATCGGCGTCAACCCCAATCTGCGCGAGGCGGAACAGCAGAAGCAACTGGAAGAAAAAGAGGCCGCCTTTCTCGATCTGATCCTGCGGGCCTACCGGGCGGAGAAAACGGAAGGTTTCCCCTGCTTCCACGGTAAGAAAGCCGGGCGGCTGGTGGCGGTCGGGCCGGTGAATCTGCCGGTGACGCGACTCTTCGTCGAGGAGATTATCCTGGAATGTCGCAAGAAGCATATCACCCGCGTGGACATCCTGGGCTTTGAATTTGAGATGGGACTCTTCCCGAACGTGCTCGACGAGGCACGCGCCAAGGGGATCGACATTGCCCCAAAATACATCCCGGCCGATGTGTTCGATAAGCGGGCAGTGGAGAAAAACCAGGTAGTATTCCACGATGTGGCAGCCATCGAGGTTAAGCCGCATGTCAAGAAGAACAGTGTGGCGGTGGAACTGACCGATTTTTCGGTGTTCTATTCGCAGGACTCCATTGTCAACGCCGAGGCGGCGATCAAGAACAAGGGAAGCCGGATCGTGGCGGACAAGGGCCGGATCGTCAAGGTAAGCAAGGACAAGGACGGGATTGTCACCCGCGAGGTGCTCACCAAGAACTGGACCGACTGGATCGACTACTGGTCGGTGGATTTCGATTTCGAAAGCAAGCGCGAGATCATCCGTGTGAAGAACGAAGACAGCGGGGAATGGGAAGAACGCTGGACCGGGGATTACATCTTCGAGAACGAGTGGCAGTCCTTCAGGACAAAGAAAGATCGCTCTCTTGAACTAAAGAGCGTTTTCCATGAATGCTCTCCGGGACGACGCAAGCTCGCGGTCAAGGTGGTCGATATCTTCGGCAACGATACGATGACCATTATCGAGGTGACGATATGAACTTTCCTCTACCGGAGATTCGTCACGACAAGGCAGGCTTTGAAGCCCTGGTTTGCCTTCACGGGCAAGCAAAGGATTGTTTTTTCGATAACATTGATGTTGACATGAGCAGGGTAAGCTGGTTCGATGCTGATATGTGTGCGGCATTTGGCGCGATCCTTTACCGCTTGAGCAAAAACTTGAACACGGTAAAATTGACAAATGTCGAGAAAAATGTTGTAAGTATTCTGTCAAAAAATGGATTTATGAGCAGTTATGGGAGCGAGAAAATTCCTGATCGTTGGGGAACGACAATTCCCTATCAGCGTTTTGATGTCAAAGATGATCGCTATTTTGCCGGTTATATAGAGAATGAATTCATGCAACGCTCAGAGATCCCTGCCATGTCGCCGGGGCTGCAGAAAAAGTTCCGAGAGAGCATTTTTGAAATTTTCAGCAATGCTGTGCTACACTCGCAGACAGAGATGGGAATTTTCAGTTGCGGGCAGTTTTTTCCAAAACGAGACAGGCTTGATTTCTCTGTCGTGGATCTGGGGATTGGTATCTGTCAGAATGTGAACGAGAGCATCAGACTTGATCTCTCACCGGAAGACGCCATCATATGGGCTACGAAAGGGCGTAATACGACGAAACGCGGTCAGATTCCCGGCGGGCTGGGGCTGAAGTTGCTTGGTGAGTTCATTGATTTGAATGGTGGGTGCATTCAAATTGTTTCGGATGCCGGTTATTGGAGGCGGGAAAGAGGTGAAATCTCTACCGCTCGATTAAGCCTGCCTTTTCCCGGAACAGTGGTAAGTGTAGAAATTAACACCGCTGACAAGCAGTCCTACTCACTGGCTTCTGAATTATCGGAAACTGACATATTTTGAGGTAATTATTATGAATAAAAATTTAGTACTTTCCATATTTGAAATTGTAGGCAGTCCTCTTTGTGTTGCCTCCAGCGATGGGCAGAAGGTCTACGATCGCGTTATGGCTGCTCTGAGTAAAAAACGAAATGTCGCTCTTTCATTTGGTAATATCACCGCGCTGACATCAGCCTTTCTTAATGCGGCGATTGGTCAATTATATGGCGTATTCAGCGAAGATCAAATACGCGCCTTGCTCACGGTAGAAGATATGCAGCAAGATGATATTGCGCTTTTGAAACGCGTGGTTGAAACGGCCAAGCAATACTTTAAAGATCCACAAAAATTCGATCAGGCTGTTCGGGAAACGATGGAGGACGAGAACGATGACGCACTTGGCTGAAGAAATCTCTACTTATGATTTCAAGTTTTCGGAGGCATTATTGCTGGATGCCAATATCTGGTTGTTTGTCTATGGCCCACAGAAACCGACTGCGACTGACACGAAGGTAGCTGCCTACTCTGAAGCCTTAGCAAAGATTCTCGCAGCTAAAAGTTGCATTTACATTGATGTGCTGATTGTTTCCGAATTTGTGAACACTTACGCCAGATTGAAATGGAATCTTTTACCAAAGTCGACCAAACCAAAGCTCTTTAAACAGTTTCGCAGGAGCGCGAATTTTAAGCCTATTGCCCGAGACATTGCCGCTGACGTTAAACGTGTGCTGCAACATTGTACACGAGTAGAAAATGGTTTTGAATCGCTTGCAATTAATACACTGATTGATGAATATGCGGCGGGTGATTCTGATTTCAATGACCAGATTCTAACCGGCTTGTGTAAAAAGAAAGGGCTAAAGATGGTAACGGACGATGCAGACTTCAAGGGACAGGATATTTCCATCATCACCGCAAACAAACGATTGCTTTCCTGACATATTATGGCCTTACACAAAAATTTCCCCGATTCACCGCACGCGATTCTCGATCCGGGTATCCGCTGGTTCCCTGCCGATGAAGCCTTGCGGGAAACGAGTATGAAAAAACTCATGCCGCCTCTGGTCTCGCAACTGCACAAGAAAGTGAAGGAATTCCGAACAAAGAAAGACCGGTCGCTGGAACTGAAGAGTGTCTTCCACGAATGCGCGCCGGGACGACGCAAGCTCGCAGTCAAGGTCGTGGACATCTTCGGCAACGACACGATGACGATTATGGAGGTGAATCTATGAGTAACCAGTCGATTCAACTGAAAGCTCCAGCCTATCATCGCCAGCGGTTACTGTTATTCTTTCTCGAATTTGCGGGCAAAAGCTTAGCAAAGATTGAATTACAGAAACTCATTCTGCTTTACACAAAGGAGATGCAGTCGGGACACTACGCATTTGTGCCTTTTCGTTATGGTTGTTATTCTTTTCTTTGCGCTGATGATTTGGACTTGTTGGAGAAGCGGGGATGGGTTACATCGGAAGGCAATCGGCTTTCACTGAAAGCAAGTCTCGCCGGGGAGAAATGGGCTATTGCTTCGGAGGAGCGGAGGGCAGTTCGCTCGTGGCTCAAGCGGAATCCTAAAAGGGGAGATGCATTGATTGCCGAGACATACCGCCGCTATCCCTATTATGCCATTTTTAGCGAGATGAAAGAGCGTCTCCTTACACCTTACGAGATGAAGGCCGTGGAGAGCTCACTTGATTCCGGAGACAACAAAAATGGGATCGTAGTCTTCACGATTGGTTATGAGGGTATCTTGCTCGAGGAGTATCTTAATAAACTCATCCGGAATCGGGTGATGGTGTTGTGTGATGTCCGCCGCAATCCTGTGAGTCGAAAATTCGGGTTTTCCGGTAAAATGTTATCGCAGCTGTTACCGAAGATCGGGATCAAGTATGTACATTTTCCGGAACTTGGCATTGAGTCGGAAAAACGTCAGAACCTGAATTCACGGGAAGCCTACGATGATCTTTTCTATGAGTATCGTCAGGACTTGCCGAGGAGAATAGACGCATTGGCGTTGTTAAAGCAGCAAATTAATGTCGAAAAACGAGTGGCGCTAACTTGCTTCGAAAAAGATCCGCATCTCTGTCATCGTCACTGTATCACTGATCTGCTCAAGTCTGAGTTTGGCTATCGAATCGAGCATTTATGAAAGAGAAGATTCTCATCACGGTGAAGACCTATCCAACGCTATCACGGAAATACGCCGAGCTGGTTTGCACGGCCGGGGTGAACGAATCGGGAGAATGGCGCCGGATCTATCCTGTGCGTTTTCGCCAGTTGCTTGATGGCCAGAAATATAGAAAATTTCAGTGGATCGAAGCAGAAATTGAAAAATCGTGCATAGATCGTCGGCCAGAGAGTTACCAGATTGTTCGCGAAGAGAGCCTGCGAATTCTGGGGAAACCGCTGACCACTGCAGATAAGTGGTTCGCAAGACGTGAAGCTTTTTTGGATAGGGTGCCATTCCATACCGACTTGAGTGTGATGATTCAGGCAGCCCACCAAAATAAACTTTCGTTGGCTGCTTTCAAGCCCTCAGAATGGTTGGATTTTACACATGAACCCGTCGGAAGAGAGTGGGACACCAAAAAGCTGGCTAATCTGGAAGCACAAAGGCAGCAGTTAGATCTCTTTAAAGATGAAGCAACGCTGGCGGAGGAATTAAAAGTAGTTAAGAAATTACCCTATAAGTTTTCGTATCGATTCAAGGACATCCAAGGAAAGGAAAGTAAGCTGATGATCGGGGATTGGGAAATCGGTGCACTTTACTGGAATTGTCTTCGTTCGAGTCAAGGGGATGAGGCTAAAGCGATTTGCAAGGTAAAGACGAAGTATTGGGATGAATTTGTTGTCAGTAAACGTTTTTCTCCCGCTTTGATTCTTGGGACGACCTTAGAGCATCACAATAAAAAAGCCCCCAATCCATTCGTTATTATCGGTGTCTTGGCATCTCCACTGGATTTACAGCAAAGGTTACTTTAATTATGGCATTACACAAGAACTTTCCGCAATCACCTCCCGCCATTCTCGATCCGGACATTCGCGCTGGTTTCCGCACGAAGAAGGACCGTTCGCTGGAACTGAAAAGTGTCTTCCACGAATGCACACCGGGGCGGCGGAAAATTGCCGTTAAGGTCGTGGACATCTTCGGCAACGACACGATGACGATTGTGGAGGTTGCGGTCGGAGGGAAGAAATAATGGCGAAGAAAAGCGCGGACAAATAAAGGAACGGTTCTATAAAAACGTTAATTTGTTCCTGTTTAGTGTTAAATTAACGATGCTTTGACAAGCTCCCGTTAATCAGGTATGGTTTATCCATGGCAACAACAAATCCGGTAAAAAACGCTATCAAAGGCCTGAAGGCCGAATACGACCGGCTTGCTCAGGGCAAAGAATCTTTACTGGCAATTATTGATGAAGCCGAGCTTTCGGAAAGCGTCTTTAATTCCAATGCCATCGAGAATTCGACGCTGACGCTGAAGGAGACGGAGCGCATTCTTCTGGAGATGGAAGTTTCCCGTCATGTCTCGGTGCGGGAAGTTTTTGAAGCAAAGAATCTCGCCCGGGTAATGGAATATACCAAAAGCAAAGCGCAGGCAGCGGAACTTTCTCTGGAGATGATTCTGCTTCTGCACAAAATGCTGATCGGCAATATCAACGATGCCATTGCGGGGCGTTTCCGCACCACGGGTGAATATGTCCGTGTGGGAACCCATATCGCGCCGGCCCCTGAACAGGTCGAACACATGATGGAGAGGATCCTGCGGGAATTTGCCGCCGACCACATTAATTACTTTACCGACAAAATCGCCAAATTCCATCTTGATTTCGAAACAATCCATCCGTTTTGCGACGGCAATGGTAGAATGGGACGGGCAATCATCAATTTCCAGCTCAGGCGCCTGGGTTTCCCCTGCATCATCATTCGGGATAAAGAGAAGCGGATTTATTGCGCCTCGTTCAATGAATACAGCCATGCAAAAAACGCAAAAACCATGGAGAAGATTGTCACCCTCGCTCTGATGGAATCGCTGCACAAAAGAATTACCTATCTGCGCAGCGAGAAGATAACCACGCTTGCCGATTGCGCGAAAACGGGCCGGAAATCGATCAACACCCTGCTTAACGCCGCCCGCCGACAGACGATTCCGGCTTTCCGTGAAAATGGCATTTGGAAAATTGGAGTTTACAACCCATGAACGAAAGGGGATGAAATAATGGCGAAAGAAATAGCGAAGGCAACCGGCGGGTATGCGTCACCTTTTGAGCGGATCAAACGCACGAACGATGCGGGGATAGAGTTTTGGTCAAGTCGCGACTTCTCTGGAGTATTGGGTTACGGTGATTATCGCAATTTTGAGGGGGTTGTCGAGAAGGCCAAGTTGTCTTGTTTCAACAGTGGCAACCGCATCGAAGACCATTTCGTTGACGTCACCGAAATGGTTGCCATCGGCAGCGGCGCGGAACGGCCCGTTAAAACCATCCTCCTATCGCGTTACGCTTGTTACCTGGCTATCCAGAACGCCGATCCCAACAAGGAGATCGTGGCGCAGGGTCAAACCTATTTCGCGATCCAGACGCGGCGGCAGGAATTGGCGGACGGGAGCATCGAGGATGAAAGGCGGCTTCTGTTGCGTGAAGAGATGCGCCAGCATAACGCTCAGTTGGCTGGTGCGGCCAGGGAAGCAGGTGTCATCGAACCAATAGATTACGCCATTTTTCAAAACCACGGGTATATGGGACTTTATGGCGGGCTGAAACAGGGAGACATCCACCGGAGGAAAGGCTTGAAAAAGAGCCAGAAGATTCTGGATCACATGGGAAGCACTGAACTGGCGGCGAACCTGTTTCGGGCGACCCAGGCGGAGGAGAAGTTACGCCGGGACGAGGTAAAGGGGAAAGACGCCGCAAACCGGACACATCGTGAAGTCGGAGCGAAGGTGCGGCAAACCATCCAGGAATTGGGCGGCACGATGCCCGAAGAATTACCGGTGGTGGAAAGCATCAAAATGATTGAGACCCAACAGCGCAAGCGGCTCGGCAAGGCTGAGACGTCCGCAAAAAAGAAAAGCGAGTAACCGGACATGGCACTGCATAAAGACTTTCCGCAA
>CAZCLS010000166.1:1744-7994 GCA_964499565.1 uncultured bacterium | reverse complement strand
TCGGTGCCGGCAACTCCGCCCGCTGCACTAATGATGCTTATTTCGGTTGGCAAACCAGTTCATGCTCTATCGACGTTGATGTCAATGGCTTTCAGTTCGGCCTCGATAACGGTAACGGTAATCCCCTTAATTATTCCGGTGTCATTTCCGGTAACGGCACCGTCTGGTTTAAAGGCGCCCAGGCCTGGGCCTCTGCCCGGTTTACTCCCGTTCAACTAACCGGCAGCTTGCCTAACTCCTTTGTCGGAGATAGCTCAGTCGGCTACGGTGTCCTTGAACTATCGAAAGATGATGATGTTATTGCCATCCCCGGCAATATCTTCGTCGGTGGTGATAACCTCGTTGTCAATTCCAATGATACGATTGCCTGGGCCTCTAATAACCAGATCGCCGATACCGCCACGATTACTATGCAGGGCTCGCAATCCTCGTATCTGCTTTTAAATGGCCATAATGATTCTGTGTTCGGTTTGATTCTCACCTCAAACTGCTTAGTCCATACCGGCAACGGCGGAACATTGCAAGTGCTTTTTCTGACAGTCGATGGCGACCCTCAGGCAGACGGAACCTACACTTCTTCCGAAAGTTGGATCGCCGGCAGCGGCAGTGTCGAGGTTGTGCCTGAACCTTTTATGCTGTTTCCTGCCGCCTTGGCAGGTTTACTTTTATTTTCTAAGAAAAAAGGTTTGTCAGATCGCTTTTTAATTTCTTAACAGTACAGGAGACCTATCCATGAAAACTATCCTGATGTTAGCTCTCGTCCTCGCTCCCGTCCTCAGCCTCTCTGCCGCTGTTGTCGATATCAGCGGTGAAGTCGCTGATCCCAATACTGCCGTCGGTGCAGGCAACAGCGCCCGCTGTATCGCCGATGCTTATTTCGGCTGGCAAACCGGTAACTGCTCTATCGACGTCGATAATAACGGCTTCCTCTTCGGCCTCGATAATGGTAATGGTAATCCCTTGAATTATTCCGGCGTCATCTCCGGTAGCGGCGGCGTTTGGTTTAAAGGCGCTCAGTTCTGGACCGGTAATACTACCCCCGTTACCCTTTCCGGTAGTAATCCCAATACCTACAGCGGTACTTGCTCAGTCGGCTACGGCAGACTCCTTTTGAGCAAGGACGATGGTGTAAACGCTGTTCCTGCTGATATCACTGTCGGCGGTGATACCAGTGATGTTAATGATAATGACCAGATCATCTGGGCCAACAATAACCAGATCGCCGATACCGCCACGATTACCATGCAGGGAGCCCGGACCAGTCTCCTTGTCCTCGATGGTTACAGCGATACCATAGCCGGTCTTGTTGTCGGCGCAAACGGCACGGTTGATACCGGCGCTGGCGGTCTGCTTCAAACCCAGACCCTTTCGGTTAATGGCACTCCCATGTCTGCCGGCACCTATACATCAAGCGAAAGCTGGATTGCCGGCAGCGGCAGTGTGGTCGTCGTGCCTGAACCGTCTATCCTGATTATCACCGGCCTGGCAGGTTTACTCCTGCTGCGCCGTAAATAACTCTGTACCTTTTTTCGCATGTTGAACTTTTATCTCGAAGTTTACGTGAATCTAACATAACAATAGGAGACCACTTAATGAAAGTATCACTGTTTTTAACCCTCTTACTCGTTTCCGCTCTCAGCCTTTCTGCTGCTGTTGTTGACATTAGCGGTGAAGTCGCTAATCCCAATGGTACTATCCCTGCCGGAGACAGCGCCCGCTGTATTGCGGATTCCTTTTTCGGTTGGCAGACCGGTAACTGTGCTATTGACGTAGATAATAACGGCTTCCTATTCGGCCTCGACAGCGGCAATGGCAATCCCCTGAATTATTCGGGCGTCGTCTCCGGCGGCTGCGGTATGTATTTTAAAGCAGGACCTGCCTATGCCGGAACAAAGGACGCCCCGGTTGTTATTTCGGGCTCTACACCTAATACCTACAGCGGCGCCAGCTCTATCACCTATGGTGTCCTCCAGCTGAGCAAGGATGGCGGCGTTGCCGCTATCCCCGGCGATATTACGGTCGGGGGCGATACTACAGATATTAATGGTAATGATAAAATTGTCTGGACTGCTGATAACCAGATCGCCGATACCGCTACGATTACCATGCAGGGTACTCTGGCCAGCTGGCTCGTACTCGATGGCTACAGCGAAACTGTTGCCAGTCTCGTCGTCGGTGCCGCAGGTACCGTTGATACCGGTGTCGGTGGTCAGCTTCAGACCCAGACCCTTTCGGTTAATGGTACTCCCATGTCAGCCGGTACCTACACATCAAGCGAAAGCTGGATTACCGGCAGCGGCAGCGTCGTTGTCGTGCCGGAACCATCGACCTTGATTATCGCCGGTCTGGCCGGTCTGCTTATTATGCGCCGTAAATAATCTTGCTTCTCTATACGAGTGATAATACTGCCAAACCCGGCTGTTTTCCCAGCCGGGTTTGTATCTCTCACGCATGAAGTTGATTCACCCCCTTGCTCACATACCCTTTGTGTTTTACTTAACTGTATGTATTCACAAGATTCTTACTCGATTCTATGCTATAATGTCCTTATACATGGTATTGATTTATTATCGAATTACCTAACTCTCGGTGATAGGATTTTCTTATGCGCTTTCTCATCACTATTTTATTGTTCCTGCTTCTACTTCCTTGCTCCATCTTCGCTGAACAATCTTTAAATATTATCCCCTGGCCCCAGTCAATCGCTACAAACTCAGGCGACCTTTCCATTTCTTCGTCAAGTCGTATAGTCGCCGGTAATCCTTCCCTCCTGCCCCTGGCAGCCATTGTTTCTAACGAACTTTCACTGCTCTTTGACCTTAACCTTCACGTTGTCCAGAATGCTCCCGCACCAGGTGATCTTTCCCTCGTTTTCTCTGTCAACCCTTCCATTACAGGCGAAATGTACCGCCTTACCGTCGATTCTAATGTGACCATTGAAGCCCAAAATTATAACGCTATAGCAATGGGTACCGTTACTTTTCTCCAGTCCCTGAATAAAAATGCTTCTACCTTCTCTATCCCAAAAATGATTGTTGACGATTATCCCGCGAAAGGCTATCGCAGCCTCAGCGCTGATATTAAAAATCAATGGCATCCCGTCTCAACCTTGAAAGATTTTATTGTTATCTGCCGCTGGTACAAAATTCGCTACCTCAGTTTGCATACCGGTGAACGCCAGTGGATGGCAGCGGTCTGCAACTCCACAACCAATCTCTCTAAAGCCGAAAGAACCTCCCAACGCCTTTATACCCCGGCCGAAATGAAGGAGGTTATCGATTTCGGCGCCGTCCGCGGCGTCACCCTTGTCCCGCATAATGAATCGATTCCAACTATGGCCGCTATTGGTGTCATAACCAATTTTATGCCTGAAGTTATCGGCACTGCTTTTACCGACACCTGCATCTATTCCGCTTCACCTCAGTACTGGGCTGCTATGCGTGAATTGACTGCCCGGGCCTGCCTCCAGTTCGCGGATTCTCCCTTTTATCATGTCGGCCCCATCAACGGCGAGGTGGCCGGCTTCGGCGGTACCCCCGAAGAACAAGCGTTCATGGCTGAAAAAGGCATGCGGAATTCCGGTGACTATTACCGCTGGCTCGCACTCGAAATGATGTCGATCGGTACCAATTACGGTAAAACTCTCCAGTCCTGGGAAGGTGTCTACCGCGATACCGCTTCACCTTTCCAATTGCCTGCCGCGTATATTATGTTTATGCAGTATACCCACGGCTATTATAATCCCCAGACGATGGTTAATGATGGCTATAATACCGTCAATTGCGGCTGGACTCCACTCTATATCGTTGGCGATAAATCGTATCCTGTCTCTATGATCTATGACTGGGATTGCTATAAGTTCGGTCCCGAATGTCCCTATCCCGGTGATACCTTCGGCGGCTATATCACCGTCTCCGCCAATCAGCAGAATGTCCTCGGCGGTCAGCTCTGTTCCTGGGAAACTCCCCAGGCCTTTCATACTGCTCTGCTCCGTTCCCATATCCCCGCACTCAGTGAACGCGTCTGGCATCCCGGTTCCGGCCTCTCCCTTTCTAATTTTATAGAGCGCTGGCATTACACTGATTCCATTCTCCCCTCTCTTTTTACTCCTCCGGATGCTATTGATGTTTCCGGTTACATTGCTAATCCTAATGCCGAAGTCGGTTCCGGTAACCTCGCTAATCTCGTCGGTGACGCCACCTTCGGCTGGCAAATGAATGTTTGCGGTATTCCCGTCCTCCTCAATGGCTTTACCTTCAGTATCGACAGTGGTGGCGGTAATCCCATGAATTATCTCGGCGTTATCAGCGGCAACGGTACCGTCCGCATTGTCGGCGCCGCGGCCTGGACTGCCAATCATTCCGTGCCTGTGGTCCTTTCCGGCTCCAATCCTATGCTCTTTTCAGGTGATACTATCCTGCAGATCGGCTTTCTCGCCCTCAGTAAATCCCCCGAAATTACCGCTGTTCCCGGCCGCCTGATCCTCGGTGGTAACAGCGCCGGAGATAATCTCGGTGATACTGTCATCTGGGCCGCCGATCACCAGATCAATGATTCTTCTGAAATTGTCATGCAGGGCTCCCAAGCCTGTTGGCTCGACCTGAACGGCCATGCCGAAACTGCCGGCTCGCTCTCCATGAGCGCCGCCGCGGGCATTAAAACCGGTGATGGCGGCTCCCTCCTCGTCGCGTCGCTTGTGCGTGAGGGCGTTAATATACCCAATGGCATCTACACTTCCGCTGAATCCTGGATCGAAGGCAGCGGCTCTCTTATTGTTGGTTCTTCCGATGTGCCGCCCGGTACTCCCGTTGGCGTGCAGGCCAGTGACGGCGCGTTTACCAACAAAATTGAAATCTCCTGGCCTTCTGTCTATTATGCCTCTTCCTATCGCCTCTTCAGGTCTCTGAATGATTCCACCGATAGCCTTGTCAATATCAGCGGCACTATTTCTTCTCCCGGTTTTATTGATTCCGCCGTCGTTCTCGGTACAACCTATTATTACCGTGTTCAGGCCGGGAATGAACATGGCTGGAGCTCACTCAGCAGCCCCGATACCGGCTACATCAGCGTCCTGCCCGCTCCCGCTAATGTTATGGCCAGCCAGGCCGCCTTCGATGATAAAATTGCCGTTTCCTGGGACCCTGTTCCCGGCGCTTCCCTCTATCAAGTCTTTCGTGCTCTCTCAAATTCCGTTGATGCCGCTTCTCCTTTCAGTCCTGAAATTAATTCCACCTCTTTCGATGATACAAACGCGTTGATTGATCTTCATTATTTCTATTGGGTTAAAGCCGGCTTCAATGGCGACTGGAGCGGCTTCAGCCTCAGTGCCGAAGGCTACCTCAAAAATAATGGTCCCTGGTTCGATATTACCGGCGAAATTGTTAATCCCAATTCCGTTGTTCCCGCCGGATATACTGCCCGCTGCGTCGGCAGCGCCTTCTTCGGCTGGCAAACCGGTTCATGCGCCATTGATGTCGATCTTAACGGCTATCAGTTCGGTCTCGATAACGGTAACGGTAATCCTCTTGATTATTCCGGCTCTATTTCCGGTAACGGTGATGTCTGGTTTAAAGGCGCCCAGGCCTGGACCGGCTCGACTCAGCCCGTAACTCTTTCCGGCAGCTCTCCCAATACCTTTGTCGGCCCTTCTTCCATCACCTATGGTATCCTCGAATTGAATAAAATCCCTGGCGTGATTGCTATCCCCGGTGATATCTCCGTCGGCGGTGATTCATCGAATGTCAATGATAATGACAAAATTGTCTGGGCAGCTGATAATCAGATCGCTGATACTGCTACGATTACTATGCAAGGCGACCAGACCAGTTGGCTTGTGCTTGACGGCCACCACGAATCTGTTGACGGTCTCATCATTGGTCCTAATGCCACCGTTGACACAGGCAGCGCCGGCTCCCTTCAGGTTTCGTCCCTGACGGTTGACGGCGCAGATAAACTGCCCGGCACCTACACTTCAAGCGAGCCCTGGATTGCCGGAAGCGGCAGCGTTGTCGTTGTTCCCGAACCTGCTGTTATTTCTCTTTCAATGCTTTTTTGTTTTGCTCTTCGGTATGCTGAATGGCTTTAATCTTTATCTTCTATACTCCATTTCCAAAGGAGACATCGTGAAACTCTTCGCTTCTTTATTGCTTTCTGTCATTTGCATCTTTTCCGCTTCCTCCTTCGCTGATGATTATGTCTGGGATGGCGGTGCGGCCAATAATAACTGGGACTCTCCTCAAAACTGGATTGA
>CAZCLS010000166.1:0-1644 GCA_964499565.1 uncultured bacterium | reverse complement strand
AATGCTTCCCTGGTTAATAATAATTCCTGGGTCCATAATGCTGACCAGCTCATTGTTAGAGGTAAAATCTCCTGCACCGGTACTCTCACCATCGAAGGCCTCGGTAACGGTGGTGTAAGACTTGCCGCTAATAATGCCTCAACCCTTAACGGACCCATTGCCCTTAATAGCGGTATGCTCCTTGTCGCTCATAATAACGCTCTCGGCTCTACGCTCGCCGGCACCACTATCAATGGCGGTGAGCTCTGGTTCGATGGCGGTGTCGCCTGTCCCGAAAATTTTGTTATTGCCAGTAACTGTACCTGGAACAGCTTGTCTGGCAATGGTCCCCATTCCGGTTCCATTACCGTTAACGCCGGCGCTGTCTGGACTATCGGTAACGGCGGCGGTAATCCCATGAATCTCAGCGGTGTCGTGTCCGGCGATGGTGAAATTATTATGCCCGCCGGCGCCACGACCTTCAGCGGCTCTCAGAATAATACCTTCAGCGGCCTAATCACTTTCAATTCCTGGCGCGACTGGTGGGAGGGCGGTTATACGTTCTATCTCAATAAATCAGATGACGCTATCGCTATCTACGGCGACCTGAAACTTGAACGCTATGCCTCTGCTAAGTATCTAGCCGATAACCAGATCTGGTACGGTTCCCATGTCGAACTCGATGGTACCGACGGCGGTAATAACGACCTCTATGCTTCCCTAAACCTGAATGGATTTTCAGACATTTTTATGAGCCTAACTATCAGTAATAACAGTTATGTCGATACTGGCAGTAACGGTACCTTGACTGTCGGTTCTCTGATTGTCAATGGCGAGGAAAAGCCAGACGGTTCATATGATTCTTCCCAACCTTGGATTAAAGGCGGCGGCCAGGTTATCGTCACCGATGTCACGATTCCCTACGCTCCTACCGGTGTCACCGCCAGCGATGGTACTTTCCCCGATAAGGTTGAAGTTACCTGGGATATCATGAGCGGCGCTTCCTTCTATACGGTCTTCCGCAGCGCTGATCCCGATCCCGCGACCGCGACCGATCTTTCAGGGGAAATTTCAGGCAACCTTTTTAACGATACCACCGCCGTCGTCGGCCAGGCCTATTATTACTGGGTTAAAGCCAAATACGGTTCCTTATGGTCTCCCTTCAGCACCAGTGATACCGGTTACCGGTCTACCGGTACTACCATAGACCCTCCCCAGAATGTTCAGGCTTCCGACGGTGTATATGATGACCATGTTATTATTACCTGGTCTGCCGTCAACGGCGCAACCCGCTATTCCGTTTTCCGCAATACCGTTAATAACAGCAGTGAAGCTGCTGATATTTCAGGCGAAATTACTGAAACCCAGTTCTCCGACAGTACCGCCCAGCCCGGACAAACCTATTATTATTGGGTTAAAGCCGGAGACCTATCCGGCTGGAGCTTGTTCAGCGATCCCGATACCGGCTTTACGAAAATGCCACTCATCGCCTATGACGGCTTCGATTATTCCCCCGGTCAAACCCTTAATAGCCGTGATGGCGGTATCGGCTGGAACGGCCCCTGGTCCGAAATCGGTGATGGTACCGTCTCTATCAGTTCTCCCGGCCTTTCCTATGATTATGTTACTTCCGAAGGCAATCTCGTCTCTTTTATGCCTACTAAT
>CAZCLS010000165.1:1992-8015 GCA_964499565.1 uncultured bacterium | reverse complement strand
CATAGATCCAGCGAATGGTTCCATCCGACTGCATACTGACAAGAATATCGTTGTCGGTTTCATTCGTCAGACCTCCCAGTCCGGCATACAGATTTCCGCTGTCATCGACAATCGGTTCCTTCTCATCCTGCCAGCCGGTGTTAGTGCCGAATACATTCGTCCAGACCGTGTTGCCGGTCATCACATCCACGGCTACTACAACGCCGCCGGCGGTGTAATACACCGTGTCGCCGGCCTGGTTGATCGAGGGGCCATTCCCCTGCCAGCCCTGGTCTGCAGTTGCCTGCACGTTGGTCCAGAGAATAACGCCGTCAGAGGCATTCAGGCAGAACAGACCAACAGCTGCAGCTTCGACATACACTTTGCTGTCATACAGCAAGGTTCCGCCGTTAGCAGTGCCGCCGAGTGCGACTTCCCAGATTGAGGAACCTGTCGCTTTATCGACGCTATAGGCATATCCGGCATTATCGGAGCAGAAAACCTGATCGTTCGCCAAAGCCGGTGTGCCATTGGCCCAATCCTGCAGGTCGGCATTCCAGATCGTTGCGCCCGTGGCAAGATCGATCTTCTTCAACTCGCCCGGGTTTTCATCCGTATTGATATAGAAGGCTTCCGTGTCACATACACCGCTGCCCCAGATGCCGATGCCTACCAGGTCGCTGTTAGTCCAGACGATCGCTCCACCATCCAGCAGCAGGCCTGCGGTATAATTACCCTGGCGCTGCGGACCGTTACCGTTTAACGGCCATGGTTCCGGCGCCAGTTCAACGCCGCCACCAAGCGTTACCCGAACTATCAATCCCGCATCGGACTCGACAATCAGGTCTCCATTCGGCAACAGAGTCGGCCATGACCAAGAACCGCCGCCGACCGGCAGGATAATCGACCACAGGACATCTCCCTGGGCACCATTGTCTTGTATGGCATGAATTGTCGCATTGGTATCTATACCGTAGAAGCAGCTCATGACGATATTGCCGGCTCCAACCACGCAGCCGCCGAGGGTGTCACCGATGCCGGTTGAATCCCATTTGAGCGATCCGTCGGATGTATTCAACGCGGTAATACCAACACCGTTTCTGCGCGCGCAATACACCGTCGCGCCATCTTCACTCAGAGCATATCCGCCATGCCACCAGACACCGTCCAGGCCGAAATCATAATCCCAGTTCAACGTGCCATCGGAATTCAGGCAGAGCATGTGATCATTAGCGTCACCGGCGATCAGACCGGGAGCACCGCAATAGATTCTGCCGTCGTCACCAACGATCGGTTCCAAGTCTCCCCAACCATCCTGAACTGGATAAGACCAGTTGACTTGTCCGTTATCAGCATTGATGCTCATGATATCGGAAGGGTTATTATTGCCGGATCGGATATACGCCGTGCTGCCATCAATGCTGAGGGCTGGGCCGTTACCCGACCAGGCGTCCCCGACAAATGGTGTCGTAAAGTGGATATTGCCTTTATCGGCATTCAAGCAGGTTAAACCGCCATTATGCTCAACATACATACGGTTGTTATTGAGCATGACTCCACCATTGGCGCCGGCGCCCGGCATCTGTGTTTTCCAGACTATGACGCCGTTGGCTTTATTAATGCCATAGGCATAGCCGGCATTGTCTGCTGCCAGAATCATAGTGTCTGAAACAGCCGGAGTTCCGTTACCCCATTGTTCCAGATCGACTCCATATTTCAATGTGCCGTCACTGAGATTCAAGGCCAGTAATTCATACTCCCCGGCGTTATATGGATCAACATTGATGTACAACGTATCCTCGTCAGCCACACCACTGCCCCAGATTCCGGCTCCAAACGGGCCGATCTGGGTGCTGTTGGTCCAGACGATAGCTCCTTTGGTCAATGCCGTTCCACCGGTATAGTACCCCTGATGTTGCGGATTGTTGCCATTCAAGGGCCACGGTTCCGGCGCGCGAACAACCGGTGTTTCAAACAGCAGTTTATGCCACCCGTACATGCCATAGGGCGAGCTGTACGCATAGCCGTTATCCTCTGCCAGGAGTGCGTCTGCTTCGACGATTTCCTGGGTGATTATCACGTTTTTGGATTCATTAAACTGGGTGATAAATCCATCCGGGCAATTGTTCCACATACACGCTACAGCCATGATATCGTTGGAAGGATACCCTGCAGAAGTGTTGAGAAAAATGGCACTCTTTTCACAATTATCGAAAATGTTTCCATAAATATACGCGCCGCGGTTGTTCTGAATTTGCACACCGGCACCTTCGTCAACCCTGGTCGTATGCTTCAACTGATTGACAAAAGTGTTGTTCAGAATGATCAACTCATGACTGCGGCGGTTGTTGCCGGCCCAGCCGGTCCATTCCGCCCAGTGCCGGTCACGGACTCCTAACGCTCCGCCATTTATCAGACAGTTGCGCATAACCGGATGCCAGATTGAATTATCCCAGTTGCAGCCGAAGCCGGACCAGCCATGCGTGTTAGTCGGAAATTCCACCCACACGTTCTCTATCAGGGCGTTGGTTATCCGCAGGAAGTATATGGCATAGGAGTAATCGCTGTCCCCGGGGAATTCTCCTTCCATCTTGAAGCCCGTGGCTTTGGTTCCCTGGCCCATGGCATACATGCGGCGAATAGCGCCGCTGGTCGGCAGAGCGTTCACATACCGGAAGATCGTTTCCGTCGGCCCCGCGCCTTCCAGCGATACGTTGTTCACCAGCTGGCCGGAGCGCTTAATCCCAAGATGGATGGTTGCCCGCGCTGGAAGATTGGTGTTGCCATACGCGCTTGTGTACGGATTGGTATATACTCCTGCCAGGGCCCGGATCGTGTCATTCGCTTCCGCCATTTCCATCGCCATGTCAAATGTGGCGAAAGCCGTCGCCGGCGTTAACCCGTCAGCACCATCATCCCCATCCGGACTGACATAATACGGTTTCGGTACGGCAGCAACAATGATATTGTCAAACACTCCCCGTCCGTTGCTGCTGGCATCGGTGCTGATGCGCAGCATCTGCGGTATGTTCAGCGCTCCTGCGTTTTCGAAGTTGATGTTCGGATAAAACGCTTTGCCGTTAACTGTGTATTTAACCAACTGCCTGATTTTACTATCAAAATCAGCGGTAATGTGTACCCACTTCCCATTGTCGACAGGTTCATTAATCGCACCGGGATAGGCATTGGCCACATCACCCCAGATACCAAGCAGGCTGATGCGTCTGAGATCGGTAACATTATCATACACTGCAATAGCAGTATAGAAACTTTCAGCATACATATCAAAAGAAACACGCAGGTTATGTGTATTGGTATTAAATGTCGCGCTGTTTACCGCGGCCGACATATCATAGACCAAAGCGGTGAACGCGCCGTTAGTCGATGTCAGAGCCGCGCACTGCGCTCCTTCAGCGGGTGTCGGATTAGCATTGATGATAGAGTTCGATGGCGGCGCATACCCGGGAAATGATGTCCACATGCCTTGTCCGATGATATCCCCAAGCACATAGGGCGGATCTTCAAAATCAATTTTGAGCAGTTCGATCGCCGCTTTCTTTTCTGTCGATACTTTAATAGCATCAAACGCGCTGCGCGCATTACCGGTCCCGTCCGTGTTGATGCGGATCATTTGTGGATAGGGTGCAGTGCCCGACACAAAAGGAACATTGACCGGGAAAATCTGGCTGTTTACTGTGAATTCGATTGCTTTGCGCGTTTTGCAGTCCATCAGCACCGACATTTCATGCCACGCTCCCGGGGCAACCGGTACTGTAAACCCGCTCAAATACAGCGATGCCACATTGGTACCGGTACTGAACAGTTCCATCCGGTTTCTGGTATAGATATTATCACGCAAGTCTATACCGTTATACAGGGATTCACCCCAGACTTTCACGGTTACCCGCAGGTTGTGTGTGTTTGTATTGAATGTCGCGTTATTGACATAATTTGACATATCGAACATAACTGCCGCAAACGCACCGTTGGTGGCTACCAATAAAGCGCATTGCGTGCCCTGCGCCGGTGCCGGATTGGCATTCGTCACCGCGTTTAACGGCGCTGTGCCGGGATAAATAGTCCACATCTCCTGTCCTGCAAGATTCCCCGGGACATACGGGGGATTCTCAAAGTCAATCGAGAGTAGTGTTTGGGCATATACACCGGCAGACGCGAGTAAACATGCCAGTGTTGCAATGATGAATCGTTTCATGTGAGCCTCCTTCTGTTTGTTATACGTGAATTGATGAGTGTATACATGTAGGTTTATACTAAAATATTAAGTAGATTGATTTATAAATGAGATAGTGAAAACTTCAGAAGAGAATAAAATGTGTTCCATAGCTACCTCGTTTAAGACCATTCCGTCCTTCTTAATTTAGTAGCACAAACAGTAGCACATTCAACAAGTATCGTTTTTATAATATCATATTAATCTATATGTGTCAAGTCAAAAAAAAGAGGGGAGCGCCGGAGCGCTCCCCTCTTTCTTTGTTTTTATCGTATAAGCCTTACTTGCGGCGGATCAGCATCAGCAGGCCGATTGCCAGCAATCCGAAGAATGCAGGTTCCGGCACCGTGACGCGTGCTATCTCGCCTCCGCCTGTCGTTACGATGACATCGCCGCCAGCCAGCAGGACCGGCCCGGAAAACGAACTCTGCGTCGTGTCAAGCGGTACCTGCCAGACCAGATCACCGCTGGCTCCGTTGTCTTTCACACCGACGGCCGTCGATGTTCCGGACTGGACCGCCAGACCCATGATCATGTTACCGGCGCCGACCGCGCAGCCGCCTTGCATCTGCCCGACAACTCCCGCTCCTGTATTCCACTTGAGCGTGCCGTCGGCCGTGTTCAGGGCTGTGAAGCCGTTGTTTTGGCTGATGTACAGCGTCGCCTGGTCTTCACTCAGTGCCAGACCGCCATGATCCATTGGATGGGCGGTAAACGTGTACGTCCAGTTTACCGCTCCGGTCGGAGTCAGACTGACTACTACGTCGTCGGCCGGTACAGCATCAGTTCCGCGCAGCTGACAGTAGACATTTCCGCTGTCATCCACGATCGGATCCTGACCGCCATAACCGGGTGCACCAGCGGTATACATAAAGATGGTTGTTCCATCCGCCGTATTAACGCCGGTGATATCGCCATTTTCGGCTTTGTAGTACAGGGCGCTGCCATCCGCACTCAGCGAAGGTCCGTTGCCCGACCAGGTCGATGCATTCGGATGCGCGTTAGACCATATGATCATACCTGAAGCCGCATCCAGAGCCACGACTCCAAAACCTCCGGCCTTGGCGTATAGTTTGCCTTGGTCAAGGTTGAGGCCGCTGTTGACATCGCCGCCGATGTTGTTGCTCCAGAGAATTGCTCCATCCGCCTTGTTGACCATGTAGACCCATCCGGCATTGTCGCCGCAGAATACCTGGTCAACTGCAATGGCCGGCGTACCGTTGCACCATTCTACCAGCTGCACACCGTAATCCAGTGTACCGTCTGACAGGTTGATCGCCAGCAATTCATACGTGTCAACGTTGTATCCGTCAACCGAGATGAAGTAATGCTGGTCATCCGCCACACCGCTGCCCCAGATGCCTGCTCCGCCGGGGCCGATCTGGGTTGTATTGGTCCAGACCAGCGATCCACCGTCAAGCGTCGCACCGCCGGTATAGTAACCTTTGCGCTGGATGCCATTGCCGAAGACCGGCCACGGTTCCGGTGCGCGCTCTATAGCACCCTGTGAACGCCAGCCCCAGCCAATAAAGGCATCAGCTGTCGTTACGTACGGCACACCGCCGGCAACCGCCAGTTGCGGATCGCCATTGACTATATTAGTTGTTATGCCCTCCGTGTTCGCTCTCGCATCCAGGAAGCCGTTGACGCAATTGTTCCAGACACTGTCAGCAAGATAGATCATGCTGGTGCCTGCAACCGGTGCCCACAGACTCACGGCGTAATTGTCGGCATTCTGAATGACGCACTTGGAGACCATGTCTCCGCTGTTGCCTTCAAACACCAGACCAAATCCACGGTCTGTATTGCTGCC
>CAZCLS010000165.1:0-1892 GCA_964499565.1 uncultured bacterium | reverse complement strand
TCGCAGTTCGGTGTCCAGAAACGCATGTTGGCAACCGTGGCTTCCGATGCCGGATTGGTGAACACGCCTGACAGGAATTGCACCAGGTTGTTGTCGCCCGGTACTCCGCGCGGACACTGAATGCACACCTGGGGCAGCCAATTCATGGCGAATGCCGTTCCCGGTGTCGTACCCATGGTCATCGGTCCGGTCGGATCCGGCGAGACATACACTGTTCCGCCGCCTTTCCAGCCGATGAAGCCGTCGAGGCCCGCGCAGTACGGCAGGTCGCCTACATTATCGAAGACGATTTCCTGCAGTATGTCATTGGAAGGAATAATGGTTCCTGCATAGTACATCGTTGTACCACCATCGCCAACCATATAAAAGGCGTTTTCGAGGGAGTGCATGATATCACCGCTGCCTGCCAGCAGGCCGCCCTTGTCGGCGTCTGCAACGATGCAGCGGGTTACCGTGCCGGAGAAGCCATTATAGGCAAATCCGATACCACTGTTGCCTTCAGCTGTACCTTGCCGTTGACCAACACTGGTACAGTTCCGAATAACCATGTTGGACTGGCCGCCATTATTACAGCCGAATCCTACACCGCCACCGATGAAGAGGTTATTCTGAATGAGGATATCACTGGTACTGTTGATATTTATACCAGGCTTTCCTTTGGCCCAGTTGAGCGGCAGGTTGGCAATACAATCACTGATCGAACTGCCAGGGGCGGCCATCATGAAGAAGCAGCCGTAATACCAGCCCCACACATCTTCGGGCAGATTGGTAGTCATTTGCACCTGAAAGCCTGAGATATTCCAATCTTTCAAGCCGCGGACATAGACACCAATCGTCTGTTCCAGGGCACCGATCCCATCAATCCCTGAGAAGTCCTGGTGGATGATCGTGTCTTTGGCTCCTGCACCGACCAGGTCGACGCAGTAGACATTCGGACGATCAGCCACGCCTGAGCGACAGTACAGTCCCCATTGCCAACCATTAGTAAGGGGATACGTATGTTCATTGACATACGTGCCCGGGCCGACATTCACTGTCGATGGTGCTAATTCCATCCCGCTCGGCAGCTGCCACAGCGCGTGAGCTATCGTCTGCCACGCTGTCATGGGACTCAACCCGTCGTTCATGTCATCACCATCCGGTGATACATAACGGGTATAGCCTAACGTGTCTTCTATAAAGATGTTATCAACCAGACAGCGGTCTTTCGGACCAACCGGCAGAGGATTATAGGCATAGAAATCCATGCAGTTCACGATGCCGGTCAATACATTGTCGACATTCTGCAGCGGGAAGGGCACATCACCCATATAGTTGCCATCCAGGAAAATTGACGCCCAACCGCCGGTTATCCCGCCCAGACTTTCGTCCTTGAACATAACCGCGCGCACATCATGCCAGATCGGCTCGGTCGGCTGAGTCGGAATGCCCAGGGCTATTTCAAATATGCCGAAGTCATTCCAAACATGCAAAGATGTCATCGCGCTGGCCGTAGGCTGTTTGACCCAGTTGATCATGAAAGCACCAAGGCCAGACGAGGCGTATGCCAAATTCGTCACCGTCGGATCGCCGCCCGAAAACCACAGGTAATATTCCTGGTTCGTGCTGCCAGGCGTTCCGAACGAGAAGCCGATTGTACCGACATCAGACGACTCAAAGAGATCGCCATCGGTAAACGCCGTCACTTCCTGGAACCCGTTCGGACTCGGAAGTTGCGCTATGTCACCCTGCGACAGACGCATCTGTTTGCCGCTGCTGCCATAGGCCATGTCATTCGTGATCAGAGCCGGGTCACTGTTGTCCGGACCTAACCACACTCCCCAACGGCCGCCGGTAACCTGGTCTGACCAGCCATCCGGATAATCGAACCGTTCTTCCCACAGGCCGCTGCC
>CAZCLS010000164.1:0-8048 GCA_964499565.1 uncultured bacterium | reverse complement strand
CCGGGATTGCTTTGCTGGCGGGTAAGGGTAGTCAGGGTGCTGCCGGTATATATGGCAACAATCGTTGAAAACAGGCTGCCGCGTGTATCAATGCCGAACATGCCGGTCGATGCAGGAGTCCAGCGCCACCAGATGGAATTATCGCCATAGGAGTTGATTGTCAGCACATAATAATGACAGGGTTCGCCTGGTTCAAGGGTTGCGCCGCCATTATTTCCGGCGGCAACAATGGAATCACCGATGATAACAGTACTGTTTGCGAAATTATCATTGATGGGAGGGGCTAACGGGAGTGGTGGGGCCGGTTTGGCGTTGACAGCGGCGGCGGCAAAAATCTGTGCATTCTGATTTGTGGCGGCGGCATAGGCAGCCTGAGGAAAGGGAATGCTGGAGCTGAAGACCGGTATTGAAAAAGAAATCAGGAAGATACTTATCAAGGCAGGCCAAAGGACAATTTTCATGGTGTTCCTCTGCAGGGCAATAATTAAGAACTATTTACAAGGAAAGTATACCATAAAAGCGGGATAATTATCAATGAATACGGAGTAATTAACAGTCCTTCAGAATGTAATAGAAGTGTATGGTTGGCATTTGTTTAGAATTACTGTTATAATAATGGATACTGAAATAATAACCAAATATATACCAGGCATATGAAGACAACTGAATTTCAGATGAATGTATACGCGGCGACGCGGTTGATACCTAAGGGGAAGGTAACAACATACAAATACATCGGCGATTTTATCGGGACGCGGGCATATCGTGCCGTGGGGAATGCGTTGCGAAGAAATCCGTTTGCTCCTGAAGTACCCTGCCACCGGGTGATAGCGTCTGATCTGACGATCGGAGGATTCGGGGGAGAGAAAACGGGCCGGAAACCGGAAGAAAAAAAGGCCTTGCTGAAGCAGGAAGGTGTTGCATTTGAAAAAGGACGTTTAAAAGATACAAGCTGTTTATTCACCTTTGGCAGAAAGTAGAGAAGCGATATGAAACGATATGCAAGCGCAGTAATAGGAATAAGCATATGCCTGGTACAGATACTGGTCTGCGAGGGGCAGCCGCGCACGCGGGAATTACAAACTATCTACTCGGCCGGAAGGTACCGCACGAAAAATTCGCGCGAGTTAGGCATTGCGATACAACAGGTTTGCGGCGAATCGCCGGCTGCCCGGCAAGCCTGGGAAGCTGTAACAGCCCGGGCCGAGGAGGCCAGGAGAACGTTGCCGGCCATACGATCACTCGCGGTCGATCTCGAGCGGGCGCGGGATAATAATGTTACCAATATAGCCACAGCCAGGAAAGCATATGACCTGGCGTTAGTATTCAGTGTGAAGCAGGACCGTGAATCGTTTGTCCGGGCAGCGGGTTATTTGCGAACATTCCGGAATTCATTTAATCCGGAACAACAGTTGCAGGGAATAGTAACCAATCACAATTATCACGTTTTATACGCCCGCGACTGGCTGCCGTATTTAGCCTATACCTATGATATTCTGTACAATCATCTTCAGGAACGGGAACGGCAGGAGAACGAGGAGTGGTTTCGACGGATGGTTCGGGTGATCGAAGCGGACGGAACCTGGGAACGCTGGAAAAACACAACGCACGGCACCTGGCAGGCCGCAGCGCTCGGAATTGTCGGGTCGGCCCTGGAAGACGCGGGCATGAAGGCGATAGCCGAACGGCGCATTCGTTATCAACTCGACTATGCATTCAGCAGGGAAGGATTCTGGAAAGGGGGTGCTTTATCACTTCATTTCACGGCTGCCAGGGGAGTCCTGGCATACGCGGGAGCGGTGTTGAGCGGCGGTAATAATCCCTTTCAATGGAAAAACAGTGATGGGACATATTACCTGAAGCAAATAGTCAGCGCGCCGTTAAAACTGCTGGACCCGTTTGGAGAAATACCCGGCATAGATCACATGGCAACAGAAAGGCTGCCGGGGGATATTTACATGCAGACATACCAGCACTACCGCAATCCGCTGTTTGCGGCGGTGTATGAATCGAACATCAGCGAGCTGGAAGAAGAGGCGGTAATAGAACAGTACATGAAACCGGACAAAACGGTCGTCCTGGAAGCGCTACCACCGTATTCGGTAATCAGCCCGACCCTGGGCCTGGCGATACTGAGAACAGTAGCCCGTAATCCAGCCCAAACGCTGTACGCGAGAATGGATTATGGACCGCATGGCGGCAGCGGTGGGCACGCGGATAAACTGGCTCTGTATCTGTGCGGGAACGGCAGGCGGGTAACGAGTGATGATGACAGTTATGCGGCCGGTTCGGAGCTGCGCAAAGGCTGGATCAAACATACGGTAGCGCATAACACGGTAGTAATTAATTATCGATCCCAATCAGGCGCCCGAACGCCGTCAGACTCTCACGGGGCGACCGGCAAACTGCTGCTGTTTGACCGGACACCATTGATCAGTGTTGCCGAAGCGGAAGCCGCGGGGGCATATCCGGATGCCTCGCTGCAAACGTACCGGCGCTGCATAGCATTATCAGACAAATACTGTCTGGATATTTTTACGATCAGCTCGCTAACACCGATAACGGCCGACTGGGTCTTTCATGGCACAGGCAAAAAATTTCTGATCAAGGACGCGATGCCGGGGGAACGGGCGCTGGGGAATGAACAGGTAGAAGAAGGGATTCTCGGGAGCGGCGCTGAAGGGTATAATTGGATTGACGAAGTAACGACCTATTCGGCCAATGAGCAATGGAGCATAATCTTCAGCAGCGGTTTGCGAACTATAATGATGGGCCAGGCGGGGACCCGATTAATGACGGGGCGCAGCGGGGGAAGCGCGGAAAAGATCGGAGAAATAGTGACACAACGGAGTTATGACCGGACAACGCTGATAGTTCGGCGCACGAATGTGCTGGACACCCAATTTGTAGCGGTTCATGAAATAATCAAGACGCAAGAGCCTGAAATAGAATCTTTTGCGCGATTGGATACGGGCACGGACGCCCTGGTTTTAGAGATAATGACCAAAGAATACAAGGATATATTCATCCTGCAGCCGAAAATGGCGGTGAAGGAAATGATGGTGGATGAAAAACATATGGTAACGTTAGAGCCGCGACGCTATGGATTTCTGCGGATTAACCGGGCAGACAACAGCGTGGTCGATGAAGTGAATCTGAGTGTGAAAACATATAACTGATGTAAGGTATTGTATTATAATTTCTGCATGCATAAAGAGCAGGAGCATGCACTACCATCGCATGGAGGATACCATGAGCCGAGTAACAGTTTTAGCCTTCTGTGTTTTACTTACAGGATTACGTGTATCAGAGTTACAGGCAGAATCACTGAAAATCAATTTTTGCCGGCCACAGGTTATCAGGTATAACAGCAGTGATGCACTAAGAGTAGCTGATACATCAATCTGGCAGGAGCATGGAAATCCGGCTATACCATACCGTGAAGTTATTATTGCACTTCAATCTGGTGTTGATTCAACGGGAATTACATATTCAATCAGTCCTGTACAAGAGATTCACGAGGCATTGCGACTCAAAATCTGCAGTGGAGTAATCCGGATACATAATCAAGTAACGTCTGAAACGTATATTCCGGAATACTATAAAGAACCTGCGTGGTATCCGGAGAAATGGGTTGAGTATAAAGGGATACAAAGAAAGAGGCGAATCAACTGTGCGGTATATATTGTATATCCGGTCAGATATAATCCCCTTGAGCAGGCAGTTCAGTATATAACCGACAGCAAAATAGTAAAATGCAGGACTGAACCGCGAAAATTTGCATTTAAGAGTGATAAATTTTATAATTATGCACTTATACTAAAGAATGATAGACAGGGAATATAACGATGATATGAGAAGCACTCTTATACATGATACTGCAATTCAGGCACATCTGCAGGATGTGTTAAATTTTTTTTTACAGGGTATTACCATCGATCAAATATTCCTGGTAAACAGCGGGCATATTAATGATACTTACCGGGTTCATGTAACGAACCACAAAAGCTCGAACACGTATATTCTTCAAAAAATAAACACCTACGTATTTAAAGCGCCTGAAAAATTAATGGAAAATATGATCCGGGTAACGTCCCATATCGCCCGGAAACTGGAAGTTCGCGGCTGTGATCCCTCGCGGCGTGTTATTTCCCTGAAGCAGGGCAGGGACGGCAATTATTGTTTGTATACCGAGAGTGGTGAAGTATGGCGGCTGATGGGATTTATTTATGATACGCATGCCTATGATGAAGCGCTGAGTGAATCTCATGCCTATGAAGCGGCAAAGGCCTTTGGGATGTTTCAATCGATGCTGATAGATCTTGAAGAACCGGAACTGCACATGACGATACCGGACTTTCATACAACACCGGTCTGGTTTGCGCGATTGGAGCAGTCAATTGAGGAGAACAAGGCCGGCACACGCGATAATTGCCAGGCGGAAATTAATTTTGCCCTGGCCCGCAAAGAAATAACGACGGTTCTGGCTGATTTCACGAAAGCGGGACTTATGCGGAACAGGCCTACGCATAATGACACAAAAATTAATAATGTTCTTCTCGACAAGGACACGGGAGAGGGAATATGCGTAATAGATTTAGACACAGTCATGCCGGGGCTTCCATTATATGATTTTGGCGACTGTGTGCGATCGACCGCAAGGACTGGGGCTGAAGACGAGAAAGATCTGAATATAATCAGAATGGATTGCGGTATGTTTGAAGCAATAACCCGTGGATATCTTGAAGCGGCGGGCAGCGGTTTGACTGAGCTGGAGAAAAAGCATCTGGCTTTTTCAGCGAAGTTAATTACGTTTGAAATCGGCATTCGCTTTTTAGCTGATTATCTTAATGGAGATGTTTACTTTAAAACCAGTCGTCCCGGTCAAAATCTAGACCGGGCACGAGTTCATTTTACGTTGATCCAGTCAATGGAACAGCAGGAGAGCCGGATGAAAGAAATAGTAGACCGGTATTGTTCCGCGTGAGCCATCCGGGAAAGCCGGACTACAATATGACTAAGCTAAACAAAAAAAAGAAATAACGATGAAGGCGAAATATTATTTAGGCATAGATATAGGGTCTACTACCTTGAAAGCGGTAGTGATGACCACTGAAGGCAGAGTGCGGCATACGCTGTATCAACGCACAAAACCGCTTCCCGACGCGCGGCTGGCCTGCACAGGCAAGTGCAGCAGTTGCGGTCAGTGTAATCTCGGCGCGGTAGCTCACACCGTCGATGAATTTCTGGCATCGGGAGGAACACACCGCAAAGAGATTGCCTGCACGGTTGTTACCGGGAGCCAGGTAGTGGATGAGCTGAAACGGTTTATCCAGTACGATTATTTTGTCAGTGAAGTATCGGCTCATGTAGCGGGAGCGCGGCATTATTTCCCGGATTGCAAGGCGATACTGGATGTGGGCGGTCAGGACAGCAAAGCGATGCTCTACAATGAAAAGATGGGCATGTGGATGTCAAAGATGAGCGGGATTTGCGCGGCGGGTACCGGGGCGTATCTTGACAGTGTCGCCGCAAAGCTGAATATAGCGATAGAAAAGATGGCGGATCATTGCAATTATGATTCCGATTTGGAAGTTTCATCGATTTGCGCGGTATTGAGCGCGACATCGGTCAATAAATTCAAGAACCGGTATCCATTAGGAGATGTAATCGCTGCCGCCAGCCGCGCCCAGGCCCGTACAATCATGTCCGGTGTGGGTGAAATATTTCTGGATTACCGCGGAGATATAATATTCCAGGGTGGGGTAGCCTACAACAGGGCGGTAGCATACTATCTGCATGATATTACGGGCAACAAGGTCATCACACCTGAATTTCATCATGTCATGGGTGCATTAGGCGCGGCTTGTCTCGCGCGCGAATATCATGAATTAGAAGGTCAGATAAGCAAACCCAAGAATTTCGATTCTCGTCTGCGGTTCAAGATCGGGATACCCGAATTTCACAGCATCATTGAAGCGTTCGGTGACGATGATCTCAAGCATGAAATACTACGGTTGAAAGAAAAGCTGTTCACGGGTAAGAGCATCAAACGCAAGCAGAAGCTGGGCATATTTGAATTTCAGCAGGTTAAAGAAGCATTAACAGATGACAATCTGAAAAAGGCGTTTTCCAAACTGATAGAAACGCTGATCAACAAGCGCAGTGTTAATAAATCGGTAGCCTTGCGCGCCGGTTTTACGCGCAGTGAATTCTTTTCACGCAACGGCAAGCCCCTCGTATGGCGCAATTTATTTTTCCCGGCGGAAATATTAAACGCGCTTGGCGTGCAAATGCTCACGTTAGAAACCTACGCGGCCTTACGCGGGCGCAATCAGAAGCGCCTGCGGCAATTATTCGACCGGGCGGCCTGCAAGGGTTTTTCAGCCGAAACGTGTTCGTTTCTGCGGGTATTGGAAGGCGATGAACAATTGCCGAAACCGGATTTCGCGGTTACAACAACCGAACCGTGCCAGCAGGGTGAACGGATATTCAGCGATCTGATACGGGCTGGAAATGCGGGTGACCGGATGTATACGTTGCACACACCGTATGAGCACGCGGAGACCGCGATTGACAGCATAGCCGCAGGACTGGTTGAATGCGTGGAGAAGATGGAGCAGGTACTGGGAATAAAGATGGATATGGGGCGGTTGAAAGAGGCCTGTCATGTCTCCAATCAGGCGCATACGATAGCGACTAAATGCAATAACCTGCGCTTTACGAGCCCGCCGTTAGTCCGGGGAGCCGAGGCAATATATTTCGCGAATATATTTTCGCAATTATGGGGTAAACCGGAGATGGTGGAACTGCAGCAGACCTTCTATAATGAACTGAGTGAGCGCAAGGAAGATGTAGAACGTGAAATGTCGATTGATGAGACTCACCGGCTGTTGTGGCTGCATTTGCCGCCGTTCTATAATTCCCCGCTCATGGATTTCATTGAAGAGAGCTGCCGTGCTCCCATCGTTTTTGAAGAAGTGAATTTCATTGGATGGGACCCGCTTGACGAGCAAGACCCCTATCGCAGTTTGGCCCGCAAACTGTTAACGGTAGGGTTCCTGGATCCGCAGCTGCGGGTGAAGCACATTCGTGATTACAGCGTCAAAGCCAGTATTACCGGGTGTGTATTGTACAATCACATGTTCGGGCGCTGCTCCATGGCGGACAGCAGTTTTATCAAGCATCTGCGGGAAGAGATGTCGGCTATCAATATACCGGTACTGGTGCTTGACGGAGACTGTCTAGATGAAACAACTGACCCCTGCAGCACCTTGACAAAGGTCAGCGCGTTTACCGAGGCGCTCAACACCAAGAAATTCGGTAATATATTCGGCCCGACCGCCAGGCAGTCGTGGAAAAAATAAAACCATAAAAAATTAATATACGTCCGGAACAAAGGTCTGGTCTGAGAGAGGAGGGCGCACGTACCCGCGGTTTTTCTGTCGCGGGGGAAGTTTAAGCGGTTTCGGTGTCAGATCTTTATAGGGGATCAGTGAGAGTAAATGATGAATGCAGTTCAGGCGTGCGCGGCGTTTTTCATCGGTGTTAACGACATACCAGGGCGCCTGTTTGATATCGGTGAATTTAAACATGATATCTTTCGCTTTCGAATATTCCACCCATTTTGATCGTGCATCGAGATCCATCGGACTTAATTTCCAGCGTTTGGTAGGGTCTTTTATCCGGTCTTTAAACCGCTTATCCTGCTCGTCATCGCTGACCGAAAACCAGTACTTTATCAGAATGATCCCTGAACGCATGATCATGCGTTCGAATTCAGGGCAGGAGCGCATAAATTCTTCATACTCTTCCGTGGAACAGAAGTTCATAACGCGTTCGACACCGGCGCGATTATACCAGCTGCGGTCGAAGAGAACGATTTCACCCTTTGCAGGCAGGTGAGGGACATAGCGCTGGAAATACCACTGACTTTTTTCACGCTCGGTGGGAACACCCAAAGCAACCACGCGGCAGACACGAGGATTCAACGTCTGGGTGATGCGTTTAATGACACCGCCTTTTCCGGCCGCATCCCGTCCTTCAAA
>CAZCLS010000163.1:0-8055 GCA_964499565.1 uncultured bacterium | reverse complement strand
TTCATTCTCCAGTGGCGTAGAAATTGTTCATAATCAAGTTTCAACTCGTCAAGACTGCCACGGGCTATATTCGTCAGCTTCAATTCTATTTTTTTCACAGTATAACGGCGTATGTAAAAACACTTTCATCAGTTCCTGTATTACTTTCTGACGCTTTTCCATCGCACTTGTCAAAATCCAGCATTATCTATGTTACGTACACTTTAGCGCCGATTCCTGTTACTAATCACCGTCCAGCACCGACCGAATCTTACGTGCCAGGTCTTGAATTACAAACGGCTTCTGAATGAAATTAACATCCTCTTTCAAAATCCCGCGATGAGCGATCACATTTGCCGTGTATCCTGACATGAACAGGACTTTGATAGATGGGTAAAGCGCGAGAAGTTTCAGGGCTAAATCATTTCCGTTCATTTCCGGCATGATGACATCAGTGATCAGCAGCTGGATCTCATTAGCGCATTCCCGGGCCAGGTTCACTGCCGTACCCGGTGTTTCCGCCACGAGCACCGTATATCCAGTTTTTTCCAGCATTGTCCGCCCCATCTTCATAATTGCCGGATCGTCTTCAACCAGCAGAATAACCTCACCGTTGCCGGTTGGAATATCAGCAGAACGTTTAATTCCTTTTTCTTGAACGGCGCTCTTTTCCCGCGTCAGATATATTTTAAAGGTTGTTCCATTTTCCGGTTCGCTGTATACATGTACGAAGCCGTTGTTCTGTTTGACTATTCCGTATACCGTGGCAAGTCCCAGACCGGTTCCCTGATTTATACTTTTGGTCGTAAAAAACGGTTCAAAAACCTTGCTGAGAGTCTCTTTGTCCATGCCGCAGCCGTCATCACTTACCGCCAGCAATACGTAGTCACCCGGTTTAAATCCGGCATGTTGAGAACTAATATTCTCATCGAATGTTACATTGCTTGTTTCAATAGAAACATTGCCTACTCCCGTTATAGCATCCCGCGCGTTGACGCAAAGATTGGCTAAAATCTGATCCACCTGTGACGGATCGATTTTCACCGGCCATAGATCGTTTCCGGGACGCCAGACCAGATGAATGTCCTCGCCAATCAGTCTCTTGAGCATTTTTAGCATGCTTTCCACAGTGGCATTCACGTTCAGCACTTTGGGACTGACGGTCTGCTTGCTGGCAAACGCAAGTAATTGCCGGGTGATTTCCGCGGAACGGTTTGCCGCGGTTAGTATCTCCTCAAGGTACATATACATCTGATCTAATGGCCCGACTTTAGCCATCAACATTTCCGTATACCCGATAATGACTGTTAATACATTGTTGTAATCATGTGCTACTCCCCCGGCCAGCTGGCCTACGGATTCCATTTTCTGAGCCTGGATAATCTGGTTTTGCAGTGATTTGTGCTCCAGTTCGATTTTCTCACGCACTTCATTCATATGCAAAACCCGCAAGGCATAGGCTATGTCTCCCGCCATTTCAACAAAAAGTTCTTTCTCTTCGGAATCGATATCCCAATCTTTTTGAATTGATACCGCAAGATAACCATACGCTTCTCCGTCATTAACCAGACGAACACAAAACTTGTCTGAATCGGGGCATACATCGGATAGACCGCATCCCGCACACATCTCAGCGCCGTTCTTTATCAGCAAAGCTTCGTCTGAATTCCGGGCTTGATCAAAACAGGCCGGTATTGTTCCCCGTTCTATCTCTTTTCTCAGAAATCCAAAGCTCTTCTCACCGCCTGCTTCCGCCTTCATAATTATCCGGTCCTGTTCGTCGGTAAGAATGATAAGCGAACTTATGTAACCACGTGTCTCAACCATCAGCCGGCAAGCTTCCTGAATCAATCGCTCACGGCTGTGTTCCCGCACAATTAACTGGTTTACATCCCGAATCGCCCGTAATACATTATTCAAGTGTATAATACGTGACTGAGCACGATTCAGTTCCGTAATATCCTGCAGTGATCCGTAAAGACGAACAACCTTGCCATCGGCATCTTTATCCGGATATCCTTGCGCCAGGCAATGCCGGATTGTTCCGTCAGGGCGCAAAGCGCGAAGTTCACATTCGTAATGCGTTCCCTTGCTCACTGCCTCTTCCACAGCTTCCTGCAAACGTGCTATATCTTCAGGTGGATATAATTCAGCATGATCCGAGAAAGATGGTGCGCCCCGGGCCGGGTCGCGCTTGAATATCTTAAATAGTTCATCTGACCATACTACGGTATCAGTTCTTACATCCCATTCCCAACTGCCGATATGAGCGATGCCTTCGGTACGCGCTAACATGGTGTCGCGCCGTTCAATGAGTTTCTCAGCCTGTTTGCGTTCTGTTATATCGCGTACAAATACTAACGCTCCATTCTTGCCTTTATACATGAACGGCACCGCCGAAACTTCAACCGGAACTTCCGTACCGTCCAACCGGATAAATACTTCGTCAATCGTCGCAACTCGTTCCTGTTTCTCGTTCAAACGGCACATGCGATCATGAATTTTGTCTTGTATCGAAGGATGAAAACGTTCCATGACCGATTGCCCGATAAGCTGGTCTCTCGACTGTGCGCCAAAAAGTTTGCAGCCACTCGGATTTATATATGAAAAACAAAAATCCGTCTGCACAAATATCGTTTCCGGAGCCCCTTCAACCAGGGAACGGAATTGTTCTTCGCTTCGGAGCAAGTCTTCCGTCCTGCGCGCTACTTGTTTGCGCAATGACCATGACCAGGCAAACGATAAGAGCAGGATCAGAAGCAATGGTACCGTAACCATGGTTATATAATGGAAGATCGTAACGAGACGGAGACCGTTGTCATCGTACACACCCATCCATTTTTCATAGATACGACGGTATTGACCTGTTTCCTCAAGTATCTTCAACCCTTCGGTGAGCTGTGCCAGAAAGGCTTTATGATCGCGATGTACGGCTATGCAGTAGCTGGGTGATAGAAGTGAGTGACGGCCGACTTTCAGAGTATCCCAGCCGTTTTTATCAATCAGGTACATAGCGGTCAACCGCGACACAAGCGCGCAATCGTACTGTCCCCGTATAATCTCCCGCAGTGCTTCCTCTTGAGAATCAACATTCGTAGTTTGCTCCTTGAGTCCGGCATCAATGGCAAAATCTTGCATGATATCGCCTCTCTGAACAACAATTCGCTTTGAGATCAAATCAGCTACTGTCTCAGGCGGATCTCCTTCCCCCTTGCGGATAACACTCACATAGCTGTTTACTAAATGAGGGGGGGTGAAACCGAATTTCAGAGCGCGTTTGGTCGAATACAGCATGCCCATGACGCCATCGATCTCGCCTTGTTCCAACTCCTGTACGATATCCGACCAGGGTCCCAGACGAATTTCGATATCGAGTCCCACCTCCTGCGCGACAGCACGCATGAGATCAACATTATACCCTGCGGGCCGGCCATTTTCATCGAGATATTCATAGGGGGGATAATTATAATCTCCACCGATAATAATTCGCCGGTTTGTCGGCAATTCCAGCGCGGCGAACCATTTCGAGTGAAGATGGTTGTATGTTCCATCTGCTGTAACCAGTGCAAGCCCTTCATTTAACAGTGCCAATGTTTGCCGGTCCCCCTCCCTGACGGCGAAACAGAAATCCTGGCGAAAGCCGGGTATGGGCTGATTGATAACCTTAAGGTTTGTAAGGTTGTTTTCGCTAATGAGCCTTAATGCTACCAGGCGCTGAATGACAACGGCATCATATCGGCCGGCGGAAAGTCCCTGAAGAGCTGTATCATAAGTCGCAGTGGTGTGTATCTCGATCCCGCGGTCTTCCCTTCGCAGAAATTCCTCGGCATTGTCGTCTTTCATCACGGCAACCCGCTTTCCGCGCAAATCGTTCATAATCTTTATATCTGTTGTGCCGTCCCGGATAACGATAGCACCATGCAACGACATATACGGAAATGTAAAATCAAATATATTTTCCCTTTCCGGTGTGCGCCCAACCAACGGCAGCATTTGCACCTTTCCCTGCTTCAGCCATTCCATGATATCTACCCACGCACCGGTCTTAAACGTTGCTTCGCGTCCCATTGCAGCGAGGGTTGCTCTCAGCAACTCAACCGAAAAACCGTCTGAATTGCCATCCGCATCGACAATACAGAATGGAGGATAATCAATTTCACATGCTGATGAGACAAAACTATCCGCGGATACAGTATGGTCACTTAATCCCACTGAAACACAGAATATCGGTAATATGATAAAAAAACACACTATCGTTTTAAATACGCCGGGCCTTTCTGATGTCCATCTGATGAAAATGTTCATAGTCCCCTTTGCACGCGCGTTATCAGAGAACAGTACTATCTCTCTCAGACTTCAAAACAATGCAATACTGTAATGCCTGATTTATATCAGATAAAGAAGATACTTTAATTTTAGTATTTTGCTGTTATTTTAGCAACATTACAAATCGAACATCGAACCGGGAATATCTAATTGCTCATGGTTTCTTCAGTCGTGGAATCAAGCCTGAGTGAAGCTGGTACCGGTTTCATCAGGTAAACAAGTTGTCTAAAGAGTCAAAGGCTGTTTTTGTGCGCGGCGTCTGCTTTTTCTTTCCTTTTTCGCGTGCGGGTGGCTCGCTTGCTTCTTTGATTGAAAGTGAAATCCGCTTGCGCTCTTCGTCCACTTCCAGCACTTTGACTTTCACGATCTGCCCCGCTTTCACTACCTGGCTCGGATCCTCCACATATGAATGCGCCAGATGACTGATATGGACTAATCCGTCCTGGTGGACTCCTATGTCAACAAATGCTCCGAAGTTTGTCACATTCGTTACCGTTCCCTGCAGAATCATACCTTGTTCCAGGTCAGCCATGGTCATGACATCATCTCTGAATTCAGGCATGCTGAATTCGGCCCGCGGATCGCGCCCCGGTTTCTTCAACTCCGTTATAATGTCTCGCAGGGTTGGCATCCCCGCATCCTCACTGACATATTTTGCCAGTTCTATCTTCTCCAGCAGGCCCGGGTCGGCAATCATTTGTTCAATTGTACTGTTCAAATCAGTTGCCATATGTTCAACCAGGGCATAGCGTTCAGGATGAACGGCAGTTGCATCCAGGGGTTGAACTGCTTTACGGATGCGCAAGAATCCCGCAGCCTGCTCGAAAGCTTTGGCACCGAAACGGGGAACGTTCATCAACTCATGCCGGGTTTTAAACGGCCCGGTACTGTCGCGATACATGACTATTGCCTTGGACAGGGCCGGACCGATTCCCGATACATAGGCTAAAAGAGCCCATGAAGCGGTATTGAGTTCTACCCCGACAAAGTTCACGCATGATTCCACAACGGTATCCAGCGATTGCTGTAACGCCATCTGGTTGACATCGTGCTGATACTGTCCGACTCCAATGTTTTTCGGGTCTAATTTAACTAACTCGGCTAAGGGATCCTGCAGACGACGTGCTATTGATATCGCGCCGCGAACAGTTAAATCCAAATCCGGGAATTCCTCCCGGGCTATTTCTGATGCGGAATAGATGCTTGCCCCCGACTCGTTCACCATAACAACCGGCAAAGATTTACCTTCGTTTTTCAGGATTGTTCGCACAAACTGTTCCATTTCCCGGCCGGCAGTTCCATTGCCTATGGCGATAATTTCGGGATGCCATTTTACAATCATGTCGAGAAGTTCTTCTGTCGCTTCCGTAATGCGACCGGCGCCGGCGTGAGGATAGATTGTTGTATTGTGCAAAAACCGGCCGGTCTGGTCGACTACGACACATTTCGAACCGGTCCGGATGCCCGGGTCAATTCCCAGCACACATCTGCCGCCAGCCGGAGAGGCCAGCAGAAGATTGCGCAAGTTGTCGGCAAACACCCGTATCGCCACTTCATCCGCCCTGGCTTTGGTTTCGCTGAACAATTCAAGCTCGATCGATGTTTCCAGCAGACGGTGATACGCGTCAGTCGCTATCTCTTCCAGCTGCGAACTGAATATGCTGGGGCGGATTACTATCATTCTTTTCAGATTTTCTATAATCTCTTCTTCGGGCGCTTCAATCGATAATAATAGTATATTCTCTTCCATCCCCCGCCGCATAGCCAGCATTCGGTGAGACGGTATGCTGCTAAGCGGTTCCTTGTAATCATAATACATTTCAAATTTGGTTACTTCCTGCGCGTGATCAGAATCGACTTTTGAAACGAAAATCCCCTTCTGCCGGGTCAGGCGCCGTACCATATCACGCGCGTCAGCATTATCACTCAAGCGTTCAGCCAGAATATATCCCGCGCCTTCCAGGGCTGCGGAAGAGGAATCCACTCCTTTTTCCGCATCCACAAATATCTCCGCGCATTCTTCCGGTGTACCGCGGGTCAACTCCTGAGCGGCAAGTATATCGGCTAACGGCTCAAGTCCGTGTTCCCGGGCAATAGTAGCTTTTGTGCGGCGTTTCGGCTTGTAGGGCAGATACAGGTCTTCCAGCTCCGTTTTGTTAAGTGTCCCTTCAATCCGGTCTCGCAGCTCATCGGTCAGTTTCCCTTGATCTTCTATTGTTGCCAGGATCGTATTCTTGCGCTCTTCCAACGCGGTATAATAGGTATACCGTTCTTCAATTGAACGAATAGCAACTTCATCCAGTTCACCGGTCATTTCTTTGCGGTATCGCGCAATAAACGGCACTGTCGACCCTTCCAGAAATAGTTTTACCGTATTGTTTACCCGTGACTGGTCAAGGTTTGTATCACCGGCCGTGTTTGCTAAAATACGCCGGACCTGTTCTGTTCTAAGTTCCATGTTCAGTGTGTTCTCCTGATCATTTTGAGTATACCTGTCAATAAATCAAAATAGTATGCAAAACCCCGGCAAATGTCAATCTTTTGCAGTTGCATTATTTCATTAATATAAACCGGGAAAAACAAACTGACAATGTGGTGTCAGGCACTGATTTGTCACTTTGTTTTTGTTATGATGTTGATTTCCAGCACTATATAAAGTGAACCTTCAGCACCTGGCACCGAATGTTCAGTTTGTTAGCGTCTTGAATGATAGTTTTTTATGCTGATTTCTGTATCTTTACATATGTATGGTTAAAATGATATTATATTCCAACTCGAAAAAGGTGGTTATATGAATACAACGATACGGAATCTGGTTATTGCGATAGCATGTCTTGCCGGTTTGAATTCAGTGTATGCATTAAATTGGGGCAGTGACATTTCGTCAGCATTGGAAAAAGCAACAGAGGAAAAGAAATGCGTTTTCCTGCTATTTACCGGTTCGGACTGGTGTCCTTACTGCAAGACCCTTGAAGATAAAGTGCTCAGTACCAGCGAATTCAAAAAATACGCGGAAGAGAACCTGATATTAGTTAAATATGATAAAAAAAAGAATGTAAGCAAATCCAAGGGTGAAAAAATCAGCAAATTGATGGAGGAATACAACGCCCCCGGCTTTCCAACAATATTAATTTTGAATCCCGACAACGAAAAGCTGGGAACCCTGGGCAGTACAGATAACGCTGAAGTGTTTATCTCCCAAATGCAAAAAATGGTTGGCAAATACGATCCCAAAGCGGCCAAAAAGGAATTGGTTGAGAAATCCGTGCATGAGTCAGCGGTAACAACAGAAAAAACACCGGAAGCTGCCGTGGCATCCGAAAAGGAACCTGAACAAGTTAAATATTCTTCGCGGACGTGGACTAACACAGAAGGTAAATCAGTCGAAGCGACCCTGGTCAGTTTTGATGACAAAACGGTCGTGTTGCAGAATGTAAGCGGGCGCAAATCAAAACTGCCCCGGGAAAAGCTCTCTGAAGCGGATAATGAATACTTGAATTCTCTCACGATTGAATAAATTCTCATATGTTCAGGATTGTTCGGCAGTAACAACGGCATACGAAAACGTTTCTGCATCGGAACAATCTGTGTCTCTCGCCTGTTCATTCCCCACTTTCATTCCAGCGCGAATTAAGGATTCGCGTTATACCTTTTAATAAAAAGGGCTTTTTGATATAATACTGAGGCGCCAACAGGACTTAAATTCCTGAAAATAATTGTAAACCATAGAGTTAGCATGGCAAAACTTGG
>CAZCLS010000162.1:0-8083 GCA_964499565.1 uncultured bacterium | reverse complement strand
TGACGCGCTTATGACGATGCGGCGTATCTATGAGATACCGATCGCGCAGTATGCTGATAAAAACTACATAGAAAGTTCGTGTACGGATTTGGCGCGCAACTATCTGGAGGAAGCGGACCAGCACGAGTATTTTTGCCGGATGGGCTGGTGGATAGAGTTTATCGTGTTTCTGCCGGGAACACATTTCGATATAGAGGCGGAAATGCTGAAGGCATATCAAGACTGGCTGAGTGAGAATGGACGCAAAAGAATGTTGAAAAATGACTATCCCGACCGCTATGCAATGGCGCGCGGGCAGTTGGAGGAATATCGGGCGGGGCGGTTGACGCCTGCCATAGTATTAGGAATCCCGGAGGAAGAATTGTGATACCAGGAACGCGATTTTTAGAGGTAAAAGATTTGGTAGACATAGTAATAGCTGAAATAAAGGTCAATGCGGATCGCCATTCACGGCGGGCGTTTGAGGAACAGGACAAGCAGCTATGTCTGGAGTTGGCGGGAGGGCAAGAGCATGAGCGATAGAATGCCGCCGTTTTCACGCGAGGCCGAGATAGCGGTGCTGGGGAGCATCATGCAGGACGGCTACGCCATGAATTTGTGTGCCGATATGCTGGTTGGCGAGAGTTTTTATTGCACCGACTGTCAAATGATATATGAAGTGGCGCTGGACCTGTACGAGCGCGGGAAAGCGGTCGATACGCTGACGGTGACGGAACGGCTGATGTATCTGAAGCAGATAGATGATGTCGGGGGGGCGGCGTTTGTGAGCGAGGTAGTGGACCAGACGCCGACATCGGCGCATATACAATCGTATGCGACGATTGTAGACAATATGTATAAGCTGCGGTGCATGATAAAGGCGACTAAGACGGCAATGGAGCTATGCTGGAAGCCGGACGAAGATTTGACGGTTACGGAAATAATCGACAAGGCGGAGCAGACGGTATTTGACGCGATCGACCATAGCTCGCGGTCCGGGTTCGAGTCGCTCAAGACTATTGGGCGGTCGGTCATAGACGATATGACAAAGATGCAGGAAAGTGGGCGTGAAATAACGGGGTTGGACACCGGGTTCCGTGATTTGAACGAAATGCTGGCCGGGCTGCAAAATGGAAATATGGTAGTGATAGCGGCGCGTCCGAGCATGGGTAAGACGGCTCTGGCGATGAACATGGCGGAATATATATCTTCGCAGCCGGGGCAATGCGCGGCGTTTTTCTCAATGGAGATGACTAAGAAGGATTTATTCAAGCGGATGCTGTCGGGCAAGAGCCAGGTAAACGGAAAAATGCTGAGGATGCCGACCAGGATGCGCGCAATGGATTGGCAGTCCCTGACGGTGGGCGCAGCGACATTGAAGGATTACGACCTGTTTATCGACGATACACCGGCTCTGACGCCGACTGAGTTGCGGTCGCGTGCGCGGCGGTTGAAATATGAACGGCCGGATCTGGCTGTTATCTTTGTAGACTATCTTCAGCTTATGCGGGCGCATGGGTACCGGAATAACCGGGATGAGGAAATGGGGTATATTTCGGGCTGTCTGAAGGCGCTGGCAAAAGACATGGACATACCGATCGTGGTATTGTCGCAGTTGAACAGAGAGAGCGAGAAAAATTCCAGGGGCGGAGTGCCGGAACGTCCACGGTCGAGCCAGTTGAGGGAATCGGGGTCGATCGAGCAGGATGCGGACGTGATAATGATGCTGTATCGCAAGCATTTTTATACGAAGGCGCCGGAGGATAATGAGAAGGCATTATTGATAATTGGGAAGCAAAGGAATGGGGCTACAGGGGATGTATTACTGCGATTTATAGACAAGTTTGCACAGTTTAGCGATGCTAAGGCGGAATGGACTAACGAAAAATACGACTATTAACGCTTAAAAGGATTGTTTTAATGGAAAAAAACACTTTACCCTATATGCGCTTCTACCCGGAAAACTTTTTTTCGAGTGGTAACGTCATGAAGATGAGTTTCGAGGAAAAGGGGGCGCATCTGATGCTGATCATGATATCCTGGCATCAGAATCCTGTCGGGAGTATTCCTAATGATGATTATGCGATATCCTCCTGGCTGTCTATTTCGATTGAGAAGTGGCAGAGCATAAAAGAGCATGTGCTTGACGCATGGGAATTGGACGAAACTGAAAAAAAATATTTTCAATCCAGAGTGATTTCTGAGTACGAAAAATTGAAAACCAAAAATAAGGTCAGACATAAAAGCGCCGTTACGGCAGCTAAAGCACGTTGGGCCAATAAGAAAGAGACAAAAAAAGTGGAATGCGTGACGCATAGCGGACGCAATGCGGACGCAATGCGGACGCAATGCGAAGGCAATGCGGATTTATGCCATCTAGAACTAGATAATATGACTAAAGTCGGCGCGCGCGCGCCCGCGTGCGAGGCTGACCCGACTGACCCTATTGACGTTATTGACCTGACTGACCAGGAACGGTTTCAAAAAATTAAGGATGCGACGGCTCCGTGTACGTTGGATGAATGTATTATCAGTCTGCACAATGCTTATGGGACGGAAAACATTGAGATATTGCGGTCGATCGCGGGAGCGTTCTATCAGATGAATTGTAAGAGTGATACCTGGAAGGGATTGAAGTCGTGGCAAGGGGCGCTGCGGGGATTTTACGAAAGGGTGCGCGGTGACAAGAAATACGCTGAGATGGAAGAACGGTTAAAAAATGATTTGTTGAAAGATAAGATTCGCGCGGGCCGGTGTGAAACGGAAACGATCTGCCTGTCCTGCCACCGGTTGGAGAGAGATTGCGAGTGTGTAGTACCGGACGGTGAGGATATTATTGAATGGCGAAAAGCAAACTATGTTGACCGGCTGAGGCCGGTAAAAATGAGCATCGAGGATTTTTTATTTAAGGAACGGCAAAAAGACGGTAAATAACTATTCAACCACGGAATACAACCAACCCGGAAAAACGATGATGGAGAGTATCAAACAAAAGCTGATTAAGATTCGGAATCTTTACGAAAACGCCGGAACGGACGGCGAGCGGGAGGCGGCGGAGAATATGCTGGTGTCTTTGCTTGCCAGACATGGCATGTCGGAGGAAGATCTGCGGGCGTTGAAATTGGAGCCGGTGATTATTGCGTACCGGACGAAAGAAGAAAAAATTCTGATTATGCAGTTGTGGGGTAAGATGATTAATTTTGATTTTGATGAGCGCCCTATATTTAAATCGAACGGGACAACGAAGTTGGAAATTGAAATGACCAAACTTGAAAAGGCGGAGTTTCTTATGCAGTACGATTTGCTGCTGAAAGATTATCGGCGCGAATACGCCAAGATGAAAAAGACGTTCAATTATGCTTTCATGGATAAAAATGATTTTTTGAGGGAAGCTGGTGCCGAAGCGTCGGAGCATGACGAAGATGATGAACTTGACATGAATACGTTGGGTGCGATGTTTATGGCTATTAAGCGGACTCATATACCCAGGGCGATGATAGAGGGTAACGGTCATGAATGAATATCTTGTAACGGGCGGGTTGCCGGTGCCGCTGCCGGATGATATAGACCAGTTGGAAGCGCTGCTGCGTATGCACAAGCTGTGGGATGATAAAAAGGAAATGACCGGTCCGATAGAGCGGAAATTGGAAAGGTTGAGAGCGGCGAAAGCGGAATAGACTTTATTTTTTTAACGCAAAGGCGCAGGGGCGCAAAGGAGAATAAAATGTATTTAGTGCTTAAACCCGATGATGGCGCCAATTTAATTGATATTGCTACTACTGCGGTAAATGCGGCGGATACGCTTGGGATTAAAGTTGTTTTTAGCATTAATGGTTTGGATATTATTGTTGTGCCTGGCGATAGCGTTAGTGGTGTAGTTGAAAGACACAAGATGCAATTTGAAATTGCAAATATGAGGTTAAACGAAATTACCAAACCTGTGGTATATCGTAAAAGATGGTGGTTTTTTTGACGCCGCAAATGTATGAGTTTTGGACTAATATGCTTTTTATTGTTCTGCTTTGCGTCATTGCGACTTTGCGTTAATAATAATGGGAATGCACATGATCACACCTGAACAGGAACACAAGATATTGCAGCGGGCTAAGAAGGCGGACCGGGCGCTGCGGTCCGGCAAGCGGGGCGGGTATAACACGGTGCGCGAGTATGATCCTGAGTTTGCCCGGCTGCCGATAGATATTCAGTACGAGCGTGTCATTCGGATGATGAAGGTGGAGGAACGCAAGATAGCAAAAGCGACTGCGCGGTTGGATGAGTTAGGCAAGCTGCGAAAGAAGATTGCCCGCGCGGCCAAAAAGAAAGGGGTCAGGTTGACGTATGCCTATGATGGCCGGGGCGCGGTGGACGTGACGATAGAGGTCGGGCGGGATATGGATGGGAAATGATTTTTTCTCTGTGCCTTTGTGCCTCTGTGAGATAAATTTTTAACGTAAAGGAAAAACACATGATTGAAACTACAAAAATAGTAAAGGTGACAATTCAGGGTGATGATGTGGATCGGTTTGTTGAGATATGCGAAATAGCGCAACAACACATGGATGAAACGACTGTTGCTACGAGCCACGATCAAGATGAGTTACGTGAGTTTATCAAACGCATAATCGACGCGGAATTATAATATGGCGAACGAACTATCTACACTTATTGGCGGGATTCAGTCGCGGGCTGAGAAATACCGGTTGGAACGCGGTCACGCTTTGGATTTGTCCGAAGCGCTGGTTCGCGATACGTCGCACCCGAAGAATTTGGAAGAACCGTTTTCGTATGCCGGGCATGAGTACCAGGTTGATTTAATAAACTGTATGCACAAATTCCAGGCGATACAGAAATGCTCGCAGATTGGTATTACGGAAATTATGATCCGCAAGTTTATCAAACTGCTGATGCGGATAGGCGGGGTGACGCTGCTGTATACCATGCCGACGCAGATGGTATTGAATAAATTTTCAAAAACGCGGTTGGGTCCGATATTGGCGGGGTGCAAACTGCAAAGCACAAAAGATATGGGACATTTTGGGCGGGCCACGCGGGACTCGCTTACCGTTATACCGATACCGGGCAATTCATGGTTTCTGTTTGGCGCGACGAAATCGCGCATGTCGTCTATTTCGGACCCGGTAGATTTTCTGGTGCATGACGAAACGGACGAAAGCAATCTTGCGAATATCGGTAACTGCCAATCCAGAACGTATCATAGCCGTTGGGGTAATACAACGTGGTTGTCCAATCCGAAAATGCCGGGGTATGGTGTATGCGAAAAGTTTAATGTCAGCGATCAGCGGCATTATCAAATACGCTGCCCGCATTGCGGAACGATGCAAAAGACATTTTGGACCCCGGAAGAATTCTGGAAGGATAAGGATGGCCTGCCGTTTATCTGCCGTCGCCGCGAACTGAATGGCAATCCGAAACTTGACGCGACTGAGGCGGAGGGGTATGTGTATGCCTGTACGAATCCGTCTTGTCGCCGCGAACTGTCATACCAGATGGTCGGACCGGACAACATGGAGTGGATTGCTGATTATGCCGAGCTGCCACGAATGATAGAGGGTGAGGTATACAATTGGGTTGGGTGGCACATGAATCAGATTATTGGATGGAACTGGTTGAAGGCTCAGGATATAGTTACCGGCTTTTCCGATATACTCAAAACGGGCGGAGAGGAAGCGTATGTCAATGCGTTCGGCATGATATTGGGCTTGCCGTTCGATCGCGGGTTTCAGAAGATACAAGAGGAAGATGTGCGCGCGTGCGAGCGGGCGGATATCAAATGGAAATCCGGCTCTGAGGGCGGTACGATAATCTGTTGGGATCAGGGGCTTGCTGAGCATTATATCGCGGTGCTGGAACCGTATTTTACGACTGAAGGCGTGGCAAATCTGAAGGTGCTGCACGCGGAGGCGTGGAAAGAGAATATTTTTGATGTGACAAAAGAAGGCCAGATAGTGCGCGGTCGTGTGCCGATATTAGCGGAGCGCTACAAATGCGCTATCGGGATAGGTGACGCCCAGGGTAACAACGCGGAGGGGGCGGAGGCGCTCTGCAAATCTTCGTATGGCAGGTTCTGGCGTGTCTACTATCCGCCGCACGGCATGATGATAACGATGAAGGCCGAAGCGGTAAACGCTGATAAACCTGATTATGTGATAAAGGCGGACCGTGAAAAGGGTCTTGACCGGCTCTTTTTCCAGTATGTGCGTGGCGGTCGGTTTTGGATTCCGTCGCTGCATGATGCTCCGGGCGATGCGGGCAGAATGATTTTGAGACATCTTACCAATATGACGCGCATGGTAAAAGACGGTCAAGCGAAATGGTATTCCAACGGCCCGGATCACATGAGCCATGTGTTCAGCTACGGGGTGATGGGGTTGGAATTACTTAACGCGGAGTCGTTCGGGCAACTGAGCGAACCGGATGTGTGGAGCATGGGGAAATGATAGAAAAAAGTAATCTCACGGAGGCACAAAGGCACGGAGAAAATATAATGAGCATGGATTTATTGATAGAAAATGTTAGAACGAAGGTGCTTCTTAGACGTATGGCTAAAGCTGCCTGGGATAAGGCGTATGATGGGCGTAATGATGATTATGAATGGTGGAGCAAAAATGAAGTGTATTTGCGCACTCATTTATGTCGCTGTGAGAGAATGATAATCGAAGCAGCGGAATTGGTTGCCGATTATAGACCTGATGCTGATTCTTTTCCCAACCCGACACAGGCGTTTAATAATTTGCGCGAGTCCATCGGTGATGCGTATGCTGACGTTGACCCGGTAAAGTTGGTAAAAGAATTGAGGGATGATGATTAAATAAATATTTTAATAATCATTTTTATTTGTTTTTTCTCTGTGCCTTTGTGCCTCTGTGAGAGAATTATTTGATTATTAACGAACAACGGAGAATGATATGTATATTGAACTGTATTACCCTGACGGCGAAAAGATTGAAGTACCGGCGCATGGCATTGGAATGTTTCGGGCGGATGGAGAATCGACTGAAAGCCCGGAGGCGTTTTTGACGACCGAGCGGCGCGAGAAGTGTCGCAAATATGATTTTGATTATGCCGTGCTGCATGGTCAGAAGGCGGTGCGTACTATTCAGACTATCCGCGATGCGGCTTTGCGGGTGCCTGACGATGATGATGATATGTACGCTTTTATGGCTGCCTTGATAAATTGGGCCTGCTGCCATCCCGGCGCGGTGTGGCGGGTGAAGAATTGAGTAAATATTGAACAAACGGACGGTACGGAATGGTTTATTATAACGAGTTTGATCCGAAGGCTGCGGCGTGGCTTCGGGAATTGATTAAGGACGGGTTAATACCGAAAGGAGAAGTTGATGAACGAAGCATTGCAGATGTCGAGCCGGGAGATCTTGCCGGATATACACAATGTCACTTTTTCGCGGGCATTGGAGGATGGGCTTACGCATTACGGTTGGCTGGCTGGCCGGAGAGCAGAGAAGTGTGGACAGGATCGTGTCCATGCCAGCCATTCAGTATTGCCGGAAAAGGTGGAGGAACTGACGACGAGAGACACCTTTGGCCCGCTTTTCGGTGGCTTGTCGCCCAGTGCCGGCCTGCAACGGTGTTTGGAGAGCAGGTTGCAAGTGCTGACGGAAGGGAATGGCTCGCCGGAGTACGAGCTGACTTGGAAGCGATGGGATATAGGGTCGGGGCTGCCGATTTATGCGCTGCGGGCATCGGGGCGCCGCACATCAGACAGCGGTTGTGGTGGGTGGGTGACGCCTCAATGCAAAGACTTTCGGAGCGGCCAGGAAAAGAGATGGTTGGAAAAGACTCATGCGGTATCGTTGAACGACCAAGTAGTGACGGCGGGGTGGATAACGCCGAAAGCATCGGACTGCAAAATGCCAGGGATAAGCAGAGACGTTCATCTGAACCATCAGGCAATAATGGCGGGGTGGAAAACGCCACATGCAACGGACGGGGAGGGGGGAGTGATGGAAATACGGGAAGGGGCGAACGGCCATTACAAACTGAGAGATATCGCGAATTTGGCGGGATGGTCGACACCGGCGATGAGGGATTACAAGGGAGCGAACGATCTGGAACACACGACAGA